>NZ_JACVUD010000031.1:0-42883 GCF_016624905.1 Stenotrophomonas sp. S49
GTGGAAATGCTGACCACGTCCTAGGATCTGTCCCTTGCCCCCCGGGGGGGGGGGGGGGGGGGCGGCCGGGGGCCCCCCACGACCGATGCATTCATCCACGCATGGCGTGGATCTACGGTGGGGTAATGATGCGGTTGCGCCGTTGGCTGTTTACCGCGGCCAGGCGTTGGCGATGGTGCAGAACAGCCGTGCGGTCTGTTCGGTGTCGTACACCGCGCTGTGCGCTTCGTTGGCATCCCAGCCCAGCCCGGCGGCATTGGCCGCGCGTGCCAGCACGGTCTGCCCGTAGGCGATGCCGGCCAGGGTGACGGTGTCGAACACGCTGAAGGGATGGAACGGATTGCGCTTGTGGCCGGTGCGGGCCACCGCGGCGTTGACGAAGCCGAGGTCGAAATGCGCGTTGTGGCCCACCAGGATCGCGCGCTGGCAGCCGTACTTCTTCATGGCTGCGCGCACCGGGGTGAAGATGTGGTCCAGCGCAGCCTTTTCTTCTTTGGCCAGGCGGAACGGGTGATCCAGGATGATGCCGGTCACTTCCAGCGACTTCGGGTCGATCTCCAGGCCTTCGGCCGGGACCACGTGCGCGCTGGCGGTCTGGCCGGGGAAGAGCAGGCCGTTCTCGTCCATCTCGATCGGCACGGCGGCGATTTCCAGCAGCGCATTGCGCTGGCTGTCGAAGCCGCCGGTTTCCACGTCCACCACCACCGGCAGGAAGCCGCGGAAGCGCTGCGACATCGCGCGCTGCGCCGGCGGTGCTACGGAAACAGGGGCGACGTCAGGTGCGGGGGTGGGGTCATTCATGCGCGGATTCTAGCAGAGCGACCCTGAGCGCCCGGCCACGCAGTGCGTGACCGGGACGCTGCGGACAGGTCAGCGACGTGCCAGCACCACGTCGGCGATGACGCCGGTGGCCACGGCAATCAGCACGTAGCGGCCGTCCACCTTGCGCCATTCCTGGCCGCGGGCCGGGGCATGCAGGCCATGGTGGCGGTAATCGCGCACGTACTCGCCACGATGGTCGTGGGCGAGCTTGTGGCCGCGACGCGGCGGATCGCGACGGTCGTCGTGGTGATCCTTGTGGCCATGGTGGTCGTCGCGGCCACCGGCGCCGTAGGGTGCCGCCATGGCGGGCGAGATGGCGGTGGCCAGCAGGGTCAGCGAAAGGGTGGCGGCAATCAGGCGCTTCATGGGGCAACTCCGGGGAAAGGACGTGGTCGTCGAGGCCACGGATCCAGCATCGGATTTTTTTCATGAATAGGCGATTAAATCGGCCGTTTCTGCGGTTTCGGTGCGTATCGGCGTGTAACGTGTGCGACCTGGCCGACCCGGATTCCGGTAGGTGCCAACCTTGGTTGGCACCTACCGATCCGTGGCGCCCCAGCGTGCCATCCACGCATCCAGGCTCAACCGTCCCGCACCGCTGAACAGCAGCGGCAGCAGCATGGCCATGAACAGCACCGGCAGTTTGAAGTTGCCAAAGCCCTGGTCGCTGATCGCATAGCCCATGGCCAGGTCTGCCAGGGAATTCCAGTGCATTGGCCAGTGCACGGCGTAGGTGGCAACCGCGGTCAGCACCAGCAGGCTGACCGCGGCGAAGCGGGTGCCAAGGCCGAACAGCAGGCAGGCCGCGCCGACCAGTTCAAACCAGGTCGCCAGCTGCCAGTTCACGCTGGCCGGCAGCTGGTCGAACGGAAACGGGAAGGCCTGCTGCAGCTCGGCGAACCAGTTCTGGCCCTGCAGCTTCTCGCGGCCGGATTCGAAATACTCCCAGGCCAGCAGCAGGCGCAGGCCCAGCGGGGCCAACCACGGGCCGCAGCGGTCCAGCTGGCCGCGCAGGGCAGCCAGGGGCGAGGCTTTCATCGGGGAATCTCCTTGGGTGGATCAGGCCACGGTGGGCAGGGGGCCGATCACCCCGGCCTGCAGGAACTGCTGCAGCAGATGTGTGCCAGGTTCGATCAATTCACCGGCGTCGAGCTGGTGCAGGCGGGCCAGTTGCTGCAGGTGCTGCTGGCCGGTAGCGCCTGGTGCCTCGGCCATCAGCATCAGCAGATGTGCGGCCAACGGGCTGAGCTGGGCGAAGCGCACCGCACCGTCGGCATCGCGGCGGACCAGCAGCCCGGTGGGTTCGGCGGGCACTTCGGCAGGGGCATCATCGGTACCCAGCCGGTGTACCGGCCAGGCGTACAGCAGCGGCCAGGCCAGCGCGGAGCAGCGCAGCGGCACCCGCATCGGGTCAATGCCGGTGGCCGGTGGCAGCGGCTCGGCCGTGCGCTGGT
This sequence comes from Stenotrophomonas sp. S49, assembly GCF_016624905.1. Taxonomy (NCBI): domain Bacteria; kingdom Pseudomonadati; phylum Pseudomonadota; class Gammaproteobacteria; order Lysobacterales; family Lysobacteraceae; genus Stenotrophomonas; species Stenotrophomonas sp. S49. Next base: position 2,277 of record NZ_JACVUD010000031.1, read on the forward strand.
AAAGCTCGGTTTCCACCCATTCGTAGTGCGCCAGCTCGGCCAGTGCGGGGTGGGGCAGCTGCGGCTGCGCCTGCAGCCATTGCACGAACTCGGCCGCCACCGCGGTGAACAGCGGTGTGCGCGCGTGATGGTGGGCGAAGTAATGCCGCACCAGATCGGCCCAGGCCGGTTCGCCGAGCAGGCGCACGCAGACCGGGAAGCCATTGCCGAGCAGGCCCAGCAGGTTGTTGAACAGCAACCGCTGGTATACCGCTACCCGTCGCGGATCCAGATCGGTGGGCGCGGGCACGTGCTGCGGGTCGCGCAGGTGCGCGGTGAGCGCGTGCTGCTGCGCGCGCAGGGTGGTTGGAGCGTCAGCCATGTGCAGCTCCCGCATGGCGGGACTGCAGGCGGCGGATGGTGTGCAGTTCGCCCAGCAGTTCGGCATAGGGCGGGAAGTTGAAGTCGCGCTCCAGCAGGGTGGGGCGCGGGCCGAAGCGGGCGTAGCTGCGTTCCAGCAGCGCCCACACCGGGTCGATCACCGCGCTGCCGTGGGTATCGATCTTCAGGTCCGGAGCCTCGTCCAGATGACCGGCCACGTGCAGGCAGACGATGCGCTGCGCCGGCAGGCCTGCAATGAACGCGTCGGCATCGTAGCCATGGTTGCAGGCATTGACGTACACGTTGTTGACGTCCAGCAGCAGGTCGCAGTCGGCCTCGGCCAGCACGGCGTTGGTGAAGGCCAGCTCATCCATCGCCGGCTGCGGAGCCAGGTAATAGGACACGTTTTCCACCGCGATGCGGCGGCCCAGAATGTCCTGCACGCGGGCAATGCGGGCGGCGGTATGGCGTACCGCTTCATCGGTGAAGGGGATCGGCAGCAGGTCGTACAACTGGCCCTCGTCGCTGCAGTAGCTCAAGTGCTCGCTGTACAGCGGCACGCGGTGGCGCTCGAGGAAACGGCCGACCTGCTGCAGCAGCTGGGTATCCAGCGCAGCACTGCCACCCAGCGACAAGGACAGGCCGTGGCAGCTCAGTGGATGGCGCCGGGCCAGTTCATCCAACGCCTCGCCGGCAGGGCCGCCCACGTTGATCCAGTTTTCCGGCGCGCACTCCAGGAAATCGAAATCGCCGGCCGGGGCATCGCGCAGGTCCTGCAGCAGCGCCCGCCGCAGGCCCAACCCGACGGCTGCCGCGGGCAGCGGCAACCGTGGGTGGACGACGCTGGCCGCAGCGTCAGTGCTTGCCACCGCACTTGCCTTCGCCGCACTTGCCTTCGGCCGCCTTCTTGCCGGCCTCGGTCTTGGCCTTGCTGTCGGCAGCGGTACCGGCAGCGGCCTTGCCCTTGTCACCGCCGCACTTGCCTTCGGCGCTCTTGCCGTCCGCGCCGCACTTGCCCTCGGCGTGCTTGGCGGCATCGGCCGCCTTGGCGTCGGTGGCCTTGGCATCGCCGGATTTGGCAGCCTGGCCGGCCACCAGATAGCCCTGGGCAAGGTCGGTCATGCTCAGGGCCGAAGCACTGGCAGTCACGCCCAGGCCTGCGGCCAGGGCAGTGGCGGTCAGCAGGGACAGGGTCTTGTTGGAACTGCTCATCGGTCGTACTCCTTGGGTGGTGGGCGGCTGCCCGGGGTGAAACGATGGTGCAGCGATCCTACTCAAGGAATCTTCGCCGAAAGCTAAAATTTTCGTGAGGAGTGGCGTGGATCTACCCGCGCGGGAGGTCGGGGTCGGATCCCTTTCCGCAGGAAAGGGCTCTGACCCCTGATCCACGCATGGCGGGGTGGGGCACGGGGCATCCACGCATGGCGTGGGCGGCGGTAGATCCACGCCATGCGTGGATGGCCGCCCGGAGCAAACCCCAAAGAAAAAGCCGCTGTCACATCGACAGCGGCCCCTTGCACCCCACTTCAGTGTTGCAGTGCGGGATCAGATTGCGTCGGTGCTGGAGGTCTCGTCGCGCTTTTCACGCGGCGGCAGCGGCTGTTCGCCATGCACCAGGAACCACACGTTCTCGGCGATGTTGGTGGCATGGTCGCCCACGCGCTCCAGGTTCTTGGCCATGAACAGCAGGTGCGTGCACGGGGTGATGTTGCGCGGGTCTTCCATCATGTAGGTCAGCAGTTCGCGGAACAGTGCGGTGTACTGCGCGTCCAGGCGGGCATCGTCCTGGCGCAGGGCGATAGCGGCCTCGGCGTCGTTGTCGCGGTAGGCGGCGATGGCGCGGCGCACCTGCTGCGCGGCCAGGCGGCCGAGGGCGCGCAGGCCCTGGATCTGCGGCAGCGGCGGCACCTTGCCCAGCGCGATGGAACGCTTGGCCACGTTCGCGGCGTAGTCACCGATGCGTTCGATGTCGGCCGGGATGCGCAGGCCGGCCAGGATCTCGCGCAGGTCGCGGGCCATCGGGCCACGCAGGGCCAGGCGCATCACATCGTGGCTGATCTGCTGTTCCAGCGCATCGATGGCTTCATCGTTGGCAATGATCCGGTGGGCGGCGTTCTCGTCGCGCTTCTCGATGACGTCCATCGACGCCTCCAGCTGGGCGACGGCCATCTCGCCCATGCGCACGATTTCGGCCACCAGGCGCTGCTGCTCTTCGTCGTAGCTCTTGACGATGTGGTCGTTGGGAAGATTCATGGTTGTTCCACTCTGTAGAGTCGAGCCATGCTCGACTGACGTTGTCCGTAGAGTCGAGCCATGCTCGACTGCCGTTTCAGCCGAAGCGACCGGTGATGTAGTCCTCGGTCTGCCGCTGCGAGGGCTGCGAGAAGATCACTTCGGTACGGTCGTGCTCGATCAGGTCGCCCAGGTACATGAAGGCGGTGTAGTCAGACACGCGCGCGGCCTGCTGCATGTTGTGGGTGACGATGACGATGGTGTACTCGTGCTTGAGTTCTTCCACCAGCTGTTCGATGCGGCTGGTGGAGATCGGGTCCAGCGCCGAGGTCGGTTCGTCCAGCAGCAGCACCGACGGGCGCAGGGCCACGGCACGGGCGATGCACAGACGCTGCTGCTGGCCGCCGGACAGGCCCAGCGCGCTCTGGTTCAGCTTGTCCTTCACTTCGTCCCACAGCGCGCCCTGGCGCAGGGCCTGTTCCACGCGGTCGGCCATGTCGGCCTTGCTCAGCTTTTCGTGGTGGCGGATGCCGTAGGCCACGTTCTCGAAGATGGTCATCGGGAACGGCACCGGCTTCTGGAACACCATGCCGACCTTGCTGCGCAGGCGGTTCATCGGGTACTTCGGCGACAGGATGTTCTCGCCGTCCAGCAGCACTTCACCGCGCGCTTCCAGCTTCGGGTACAGCGCGTAGATGCGGTTGAAGATGCGCAGTAGGGTCGACTTGCCGCAGCCGGAAGGACCGATCAGCGCGGTCACGCGCTTTTCCGGAATTTCCAGGTTGATGCCCTTCAGGGCATGGAACTTGTCGTAGTAGAAGTCCAGTCCGCGCGCGGCAAGCTTGACCGGAGCCGGCGTGTGCAGGCTCTCGTGCGAGGAAGGCACGGCGATGCGCTGCATCGGCACGGCGTTGGAAAGGTCGTTCATGGCGGTATCCACGGAAAGGTCAGTCATGGGAGATGCGGTTGCGCAGCAGGATGCCGCGGGCGGCAAGGCTGACCAGCAAGACGAAGACAGTCAGCACCAGGGCGCCGGCCCAGGCCAGCACCTGCCAGGATTCGTACGGGCTGCCGGCGAACTGGTTCATCACCACCGGCACCGAGGCCATCGGCTGGAATACGTTGCTGTTCCAGTACTGGTTGCCGAAGGCGGTGAACAGCAGCGGCGCGGTTTCGCCGGAAATGCGGGCCAGGGCCAGCAGGATGCCGGTGATGATGCCGGCCGAGGCACTGCGGTACAGCACCTGCACGATCACCTTCCACTGCGGGATGCCCAGCGACAGGGCTGCTTCACGCATCTGCGAAGGCACCAGCCGCAGCATTTCGTCTGTGGTGCGCACCACCACCGGCAGCACGATGAAGGCCAGCGACAGCGCACCTGCGAAGGCGGAGAAGCTGCCGCCGGTCTGCATCACGTACAGGGTGTAGACGAACAGGCCCAGCACGATGGACGGTGCCGACAGCAGGATGTCGTTGACGAAGCGGACCACGGTACCGGCCTTGCGGGCGTTGCCGTACTCAGCCAGCCAGGTGCCGGCCAGCACGCCCAGCGGGGTGCCGATGCCGATCGCCAGCGCACACATCACCGCGCTGCCGAAGAAGGCATTGGCCAGGCCGCCTTCCTGCATGGGCGGCGGGGTCATCTTGGTGAAAAGATCCCAGTTGATGCCGGCCAGGCCCTTGGCGGCCAGGGTGAACAGGATCCAGCCCAGGAAGAACAGGCCGAACAGCGCAGTGGCGCAGGACAGCGCGATGGCAACGACGTTGCCGACGCGGCGGCGCAGGTACAGCGAATCAGCGGTGGTGGACATCAGTTGCCCTCCTTGCGGGACAGGCGCATCAGCATCAGGCGGGCGATGGCCAGCACCACGAAGGTGACGATGAACAGGACGAAGCCGAGCAGCAGCAGCGCAGAGCGGTAGGTTTCAGTGGCTTCGCCGAAGTCATTGGCGATCAGCGCGGCGATGGTGGTGCCCGGTTCCAGCAGCGACGGCGACAGGCGCACGCTGTTGCCGATAACGAAGGCCACGGCCATGGTTTCGCCCAGCGCACGGCCCAGGCCCAGGAAGATGCCGCCGATCACCGCCGAGCGGGTGTAGGGCAGCACGATGTCCCAGCTCACTTCCCACTTGGTGGAACCCAGCGCATAGGCCGATTCCTTCAGGCGGGTGGGCACGGTCAGGAACACTTCGCGCATCACCGACGAGATGAACGGAATGACCATGATCGCCAGCACGAACCCGGCGGTGAGCATGCCGATGCCCAGCGGCGGGCCCTGGAACACCGGGCCGATGATCGGCCACTCGCCCAGGGTTTCATTGAGGAAGGGGGTCACGTACTCGGTCATCACCGGCACCAGCACGAACAGGCCCCACATGCCGTAGATGATCGAGGGAATGCCCGCCAGCAGTTCGATGGCGGTGCCGACCGGGCCGCGCAGCCAGCGCGGTGCGACCTCGGTCAGGAAGAAGGCGATGCCGAAGCTGACCGGTACGGCGATGACCATCGCGATGAGCGCGGTGACCAGGGTGCCGTAGATCGGGGCCAGCGCACCGAACTTGTTTTCGACCGGATTCCAGTCGGAAGAGAAGAAGAAGCTCAGGCCCTGCATCTGCAGGGCGTGGCGACCACCCCACAGCATCGACAGCGCGGCGCAGGCCAGGGCGATCAGGACGAAGATGACGGTGCCGACCAGCACCCATCGGAACAGTTTGTCGTTGCGGGCATCACGCGTGTCACGCGTGGACGGGGCGGCTACAGGCTGGGCGATGGCATTCATGGGGACGGCAGGGCCAGGAAAGGGCGGGGCGGCACGGCGTGGTAGAGACGGTGCCCGCACGCAGCGGGCACCGTCGGGTCCATCACTTCAGCTCGGTGCCCCAGTAGGCCTCGATCTGCTTGACCAGCTCGGCCGGCAGCGGCACGTAGTGCAGCTCGTTGGCCTGGGCCTGGCCGTTTTCGAAGGCCCACTTGAAGAACGCCAGGGCGTCCTGGTTGCGCTTGGCATCCTTGGGCTGCTTCTGCATCAGCATGAAGTTGGTGGCAGTGATCGGCCACGCCTGCTCACCCGGCGCATTGGTGATGACCAGGTTGAAGTCCTTGGCGCTGGCCCAGTCGGCGCTGGCGGCAGCCGCGGCGAAGGTTTCAGCGTTCGGCTGCACCCAGGTGCCGGCTGCGTTCTGCAGGGCGGTGTAGGGCATGGCGTTCTGCAGCGCGTAGGCCAGTTCGACGTAGCCGATCGAACCCTTGATCTGCTTCACGTACGAGGCCACGCCTTCGTTGCCCTTGCCACCCACGCCGTCCGGCCACTGCACCGAGGTGCCTTCGCCGACCTTGGTCTTCCACTCCGGGCTGACCTTGGACAGGTAGTTGGAGAAGTTGAAGGTGGTGCCCGAACCATCCGAACGGTGGACCAGGGTGATCTTGCCGTCCGGCAGGGTCACGCCCGGGTTGGCGGCGGCGATGGCCGGGTCATTCCAGGTCTTCACCTTGCCCAGGAAGATGTCGGCCAGCAGGGCGCCGGTCAGGCGCAGCTTGCCGGCTTCCAGACCTTCGATGTTCACCACCGGCACTACGCCGCCGATGGCCGAGGGGAACTGGGCCAGGCCGGCCTGGGCCAGTTCGTCGCTGGCCAGCGGCTTGTCCGACGAACCGAAGTCGACGGTACCGGCCTTGATCTGGGCGATGCCGCCACCCGAACCGATGGACTGGTAGTTGATCTTCGCGCCGGTGGCGGTGTTGTAGTCAGCCGACCACTTGGACACCAGCGGGAAGATGAACGAGGCGCCGGCGCCGGACACTTCAGCGGTCACCTTGTCGCCAGCAGCGGCCGGGGCGGCGGCGCTGTCGGCGGCCGGCTGCTGCGCGGCCTGCTTGTCGCCACCGCAGGCCGACAGGCCCAGGGCGATGGCCAGGGAAAGGGCGGCAAGGCCGGCCGAGTGCAGTTTCATGGTCACTCCATAGCGGGGTAGAGCCGACACCGTCGGCGGATGCGGCTATGAAATGATGTTTTTGTTACAGCCGTATGACGTCCATGACAGAGGTGTCGGACATCACGTTCTGACGGGGGTTTCACGGGTTGCGCGACCGCCGTGGGAGGGCCAGCGGCCCGCAGATTGCGCGGGCGCGGCCTTTGTAGAGTCGAGCTTGCTCGACTGCCTTTCGCCTTCGTAGAGTCGAGCTTGCTCGACTGAACATCCATGCCAGTCGAGCAAGCTCGACTCTACCCACACCCGGGCCCACAAACAGAAAGGCGCCGGACCCGAAGGTCCAGCGCCCGTTGGGGCCGGCGGGGGAGAGAGGACCCGCCGGCCCCCGTTCCTGCGGGGGAACGCCTTGCTACGCCACTCAGTACTTCAGGTTCTGGATCCAGTAGGTTTCGATCTGCTTGACCAGGGTGTCCGGCAGCGGCACGTAGTCCAGCTGCTTGGCCTGTGCATCACCGTTCTTGTAGACCCAGCGGAAGAATTCCTGGGTGGCCTTGGCGCCGGCCACGTTCTTGGGCTGCTTGCGCACCAGGATGAAGTTGGTGGCGGTGATCGGCCACGCTTCGGCGCCCGGGGCGTTGGTCATGACCAGGTAGAAGTCCTTGGCGCTGGCCCAGTCGGCGCTGGCGGCAGCGGCCGAGAACGAGGCGTCGGACGGCTGCACGATCTTGCCGGCGGCATTCTTCATCGCCGCGTAGGACATCTTGTTCTGCAGCGCGTAGGACAGTTCGACGTAGCCGATGCCGCCCTTGATCTGCTTCACGTAGGCGGCCACGCCTTCGTTGCCCTTGCCGCCGATGCCAGCCGGCCACTGCACCGAGGTGCCTTCACCGACCTTGCTCTTCCACTCCGGGCTGACCTTGGACAGGTAGTTGACGAAGTTGAAGGTGGTGCCCGAGCCGTCCGAACGGTGGACGATGGTGATCTTGGCGTTGGGCAGGGTCAGGCCGCTGTTCAGGGCAGCGATGGCCGGGTCGTTCCAGGTCTTGATCTTGCCCAGGAAGATGTTGGCCAGAGTCGGGCCGTCCAGCTTCAGCGCGCCCGGGGCAACACCGGCCACGTTGATCACCGGCACCACGCCGCCGATCACCGACGGGAACTGGGCCAGGCCAGCGGCCGCCAGTTCTTCCGGCTTCAGCGGGGCATCGGACGAGCCGAAGTCCACGGTGGCTGCCTTGATCTGGGCAATGCCGCCGCCCGAACCGATCGACTGGTAGTTCACCTTCTTGCCGGTGGCGCCGCTGTAGTCGGCCGACCACTTGGACATGACCGGGTAGATGAACGATGCGCCCGCGCCGGTCACATCGGCGGCATTGGCGGCAAACACGGACGATGCGGCCAGGATGGCGACAGCGGCGCGCGACTTGAAGGCGTGGATCACGGGAGAGACTCCTGGGGTGGTCGAAGGGCGGCTGCCCAACGTTTCGGTGCACATTCCATAACGGTTGCGTGACACCCCGGCGTCTGTCACATGACGCATCCATGACAGCGTGGGTGGCGGTGGCGGCAACAAAAAAAGGCACGGCCGAAGCCGTGCCTTGGGTACGCGCAGCGTGGGCGCCGCAGCGCTAGCCGCTTACCAGAAGAACTGGGCGCGGGCTTCCAGGATGTTCGGATCGTCATTGACGAAGCCGCGGGCGCTGGAGCTGTACTTCTTGCTGTCCACCATCACGTAGTTCAGCATCAGCTTGAAGTTCGAACGCCAGTACCAGTTGGCGCCGACGGTCCAGATGTCCATCTTGCCGCCCAGCACGCCATCGACGATCGGCGGACGGCCGGCCACCGGGTTGGCACTCAGGTTGCCGTCGTTCAGATCCATGTGGTCGTAGCGCACGCCCAGCTGCCACTGGCCGCTGGCCGGGTTGTCCGGCAGGCCGGTGCCCGGGGTGCCACCCTTGTAGCTCCAGGTTTCGCCGGTCACGTTCCACACGCCGCTGACGTAGTAGCCGTCGCTGGTGTAGTTGTCGTGGTCATAGCGCTTGGCCTTGCTGCTGTAGTACTCGGCCTGGGCCTTGAACGGGCCCTGGAAGTACATGGCTTCGGCGCCGACGGTGCTGACGCGGTCGGTGTCGGTCATGTTGCCGCTGTCGACCAGGCGCGCAGTGGCCAGGTCGGCGTTGGGACGCGCACGCACGCGCAGGGTGTCGGCGTCGGCGTCGTAGTCCACATAGCTCAGGCCGAAGTGCAGCACCTGGCCCTTGTCGTTGATCGGCGCCCAGGTACCGCGTGCGCCGTAGCCGCTGCCGTGGGCCAGGTTGCGGGTCAGTTCGCGGCCGAAGGCGCTGGCGGTGACCGACCAGTTGTCCTGGCCGTAGCTGTACGCACCACCCAGACGGCGGGCGACGGCGTAGGTGTTGGTCACTGCGGCCTTGGAAATGAAGTCGTTGTTCTTGGTGCTGGACAGTTCTTCCAGGCTGTTGGGCTGCTTGAACTGGCCCAGCTGCAGGAAGTGGCTGCTGTTGCCGGCCAGCTTGTACTTCACGTTGGTGTCGAGGAACTTGTCGGCCTTGGCGTCGTAGCCGACCACCCATTCCACGTTGCCCGGGCCCTTGCCCTTCAGCACCAGCTCGGCGCGGCGCAGTTCGAATTCGCTGTCCTTACCGTTGCCGGCGTCACCGCCGTTGAGGTCCACGACGTCATTGTCGAACCAGTTGCCGTCGGCCTGGACCAGGCCTTCGAAGGTGATTTCCGAACCGCCGATCACATCGATGGCGACTTCAGCGTGGGCAGCCGGCACATACAGCGCAGCAGCCACGGCCACCGTCAGGAGTTGGTGATGCAGTTTCATGGGAAGGAGCCTTGCAGGCAGGTGGGAAGATGCGCGCAGGCTAGAAGGTGAAGATTGCGTAAATGTGACAGTTCACGCACAAGTACACGCCCCGCCACGGCAGGGCCTGCCGATGTAAATGCTTGCGTGTGACGCTGCGGTTGCGCCCCGATTGCAGTAGATCCACGCCATGCGTGGATGCTTTTCGGCGGCGGGTCAGAGCCCTTTCTGCGAAAGGGATCCGACCCTGGCCCTCCCGCCTACGCGGCGGTTTTTTCCTTGAACCGGCACAGATCGGCAATCACGCAGCCCGGGCAGTCCGGTTTGCGTGCCTTGCACACATAGCGCCCGTGCAGGATCAGCCAGTGGTGCGCATCGAGCAGGAACTCGGCCGGAATGGCCTTCACCAGACGGTCCTCGACTTCGCGCACGTTCTTTCCCGGGGCCAGCCCGGTGCGGTTGGCCACGCGGAAGATGTGCGTGTCCACCGCCATCACCGGTTCGCCGAATGCGGTGTTGAGCACCACGTTGGCGGTCTTGCGGCCCACGCCGGGCAGGGCTTCCAGTGCGTCGCGATCGCGCGGCACTTCGCCGCCATGCTGTTCCAGCAGGATCGCGCAGGTGGCGATCACGTTCTTCGCCTTGGCGTTGAACAGACCAATCGTGGCGATGTACTTCTTCAGGCCTTCCTCGCCCAGTGCCAGCATCGCCGCTGGCGTATTGGCCACCGGAAACAGGCGACGCGTGGCCTTGTTCACGCCCACGTCGGTGGCCTGCGCGGACAGCGCCACCGCCACCAGCAGTTCGAAGGGCGTGCTGTATTCCAGCTCGGTCTTCGGGTGCGGATTGAGTTCGCGCAGGCGGGTGAACATTTCCACCACGTCGGCGCGCGGCATCGCGCTGCCGCGGCGCGCCGGTGCGCGCGGGGTCTTCTTCGCGGTGGCCATTACTGTTCCTTGCCTGCCGCGCGGGCCTTGGCCCGGGCCAGGATGGCGGCCGCGGCGGAGGGCAGGGCGGGTTTCACGTCCGGCGCCGGTGCCGGCATGCGCCGGGCATCGCGCTCGGCTTCGCGGCGGGCCAGGCGCACGGCACGGTCGCGATAGCGCTCGCGTGCGGCCCAGGCACGCTGCAGCTGCTGCTGGGCGTGCAGCAGGCGCTGCGCAAGTTCGGGGTGGTCGGGCAACAGGCGCGCATCGTCTGCGCTGGCCACGTAGTCCATCAGGCCTGCCTGCAGGGCGCCATCGAGATCGTCTGCCTGGACCCGGGCAAACAACTGCACGGGGTTGGGTCGGGATGCCATGGCGTCAGCGGTTCTGGAAGGCCGGCGGGCGGCGCTGCAGGAACGCGCTGGTGCCTTCGCGCATGTCCTCGGTGGCGAACAGCAGGCCGAACTGCGCGCTCTCGTATTCCAGGCCGGATTCCAAGCTGCACTCGCCCCCCACGTGTACCGCGTCCAGCAGGCCACGCAGGGCCAGTGGCGCCGACTGCGCCAGTTGCCGCGCCACGGCCTGCACGCGGGCATCCAGCGCATCGGTGGGCACCACTTCGTTGACGATACCCAGCGCCAGCGCACGGGCGGCGTCGATGGGGGTGCCCAGCAGGCACAGTTCCAGGGTGGCGGCGCGGCCGCACAGGCGCAGCAGGCGCTGGCTGCCACCGAAACCGGGAATCAGCCCCAGGTTGATCTCCGGCTGGCCGACCTTGGCGGTATCGGCCGCGATGCGCAGGTGGCAGGCCATGGCCAGTTCCAGCCCGCCGCCCAGTGCGAACCCGTTCACCCGGGCAATCACCGGCTTGGGCATGCGCTCGATCTGCCGCATCAGCTGCTGGCCCAACAGCGAGAAGTCACGTCCCTGAACCGCACTGAGCGTGTTCATTTCCGCAATATCGGCCCCGGCCACGAAGGCCTTGAGGCCGGCCCCGGTCAGCACCACCACCCGCACCGAAGGCTCGGCGGCCGCGGCGCTGAACGCCTGCGCCAGGGCCTGCAGGGTGGCCGCGTTCAGTGCATTGAGCTTCTCCGGGCGCTGCACGGTGAGGGTGCGGATGGCACCGTCGTCGGCCACGGTCACGGGGTGATCGGCGGGGGCTGGGGCCACGGAAGACTCCTGAAACGTTAAAAAAAAGTGAGATTGAACTCTTGAAACGCAGACAGGTCATAGCCTGCGTGGTCAGTGGCGGTTCCACCTTATGGCCGCTATCCTAACCCGTCGCCTCAGGGCGGCGCAGAACGTCCCTGAGTTACCACCCCTGGAGAACTGTTTGATGAAGTTGCGTTCTATCGCGGTCGCCGTCGCGGCCCTGGCCCTGACGGGCAATGCCTTCGCCCAGGACGTTTCGTCCGAAAAGGGCAAGCTGAGCTACTACTTCGGTTACGACTACGGCAACAACCTGGCAGAGCTGACCGCCCGCGGTGAGCAGCTGGACATCAACTCGGTGGTGAAGGGTCTGCAGGACGCCTACGCCAAGAAGCAGCCGGCGATCACCGCCGACCAGCTGAAGCCGGCCGTTGAAGCGTTCCAGAAGCGCGAGCAGGGCCGTGCCCAGGCTGCCAAGGCCGAGTACGAAAAGGCTGCTGCCGAAAACAAGACCAAGAGCGACCAGTTCGTTGCGGCCAACAAGGCCAAGGCGGGCGTGCAGTCGCTGCCGAGCGGTGTGCAGTACCGCGTGATCGAAGCCGGCAAGGGCGCCAAGCCGACCCAGGCCAGCACCGTGCAGCTGGAAGTGGCCGGTCCGTACCCGTTCGGCCAGCGTCCGACCGAAGCGCGTCCGGCTCAGCAGATTCCGTCGATCAAGGTCAGCGAAGTCGAAATGAAGGCCATGCGCGAGACCCTGCTGCAGATGCCGGCAGGCTCGAAGTGGGAAATCACCCTGCCGCCGGACCAGGCGTACGGCGCCGACCCGCGTACCGGCTTCCCGCCGAACGTGGCGGTGCAGTTCGAAGTGAAGCTGGTCAGCGTCAAGTAAATCGAAGTAGTGAACCGAACGCGCCGGTGGCTTCCACCGGCGCGTTTTCATTTGTGCGCCACACGGTGGCCGACGCCGCCCCAAACATGGCCATTCGCGCTACTGTTGCAGGGGTGCAAACTATGGAAGAAACGTCGCGTGTTGTCGCAAGCCCCTGCATCGGCGTGTGCAAGCTGGACCTGGCCCGGCACTGTACCGGTTGCGGGCGGACCCTCGATGAAATCGCGCGGTGGTCGTCGATGAGCGACGCCGAACGCGACCACGTGCTGCATCGGCTGCTGCCGCTGCGCGAACAACTGCAGCACTCCCTGCGGGGCTCGCTGGCCGACCACGAACGCCTGCTGCGCGCGCTGCACCCGCTGGCCGAGCCGCCGCAGGGCGATGGCTGGAACCGCAGCGAACTGATCGATCTGCTGCCGCCGGGCCCGGCGGTGGAGGCGGCCGTGCTGGCCGGCATCGTGCCGCGTGCCAATGGCGCGCAGGTCATCCTGACCCGCCGCACCGAAACCCTGCGCCAGCATGGCGGCCAGGTTGGTTTTCCCGGCGGGCGCACCGAACCGGATGACCGCGACGCACTGGCGGCTGCGCTGCGCGAAAGCCAGGAAGAGATCGCGCTGGCGCCCACCCAGGTGCAGGCGCTGGGCTACCTGGACCCGTTCGTCACCATTACCGGTTACCGGGTCACCCCGGTGGTGGCGGTGATCGATCCGGACTTCGTGCCGGTGGCACAGCCCAGCGAAGTGGCCGAAGTATTCGAAGTGCCGCTGGATTACCTGATGGCGCCGGACAACCTGCACCAGGTCGAAATCAACCATCGTGGGCGCGTGCGCCACGTGCTGGAATACGGCTGGCCCGGGCATCGGATCTGGGGCGCCACGGCCGCCATTCTCTACAACCTGCGCCGCCGCCTGGAGCAAGTGACATGACGCCGAACGACACGACGTGGACCACCCTGGTCGATGTGCCCCGCCTGGCCGCTGCACTGGGCGAATCCATCCGCGTGGTCGATGCCCGCGCCACTGCCAGCACCGCCGTGCGCGTGGTCGATGCACGTGCATCGTTGGCCGACCCGCAGGCCGGGGCAGGGCAGTACGCCGCCGGCCATATTCCCGGTGCGGTGTACGCCGATCTGAACCACGATCTGTCCGACCTGGGCCGCAGCGGCCACGGCCGCCACCCCCTGCCGGACAGCGATGCCTTCGCCGCAACGCTGGGGCAGTGGGGCATCACCCCCGAAACCCAGGTGGTGGTGTACGACGGCAGCGATGGCAGCATGGCTGCCGCGCGCCTGTGGTGGCTGCTTCGCTTGATCGGGCACAGCCGCGTGGCCGTGCTCGACGGCGGCATGGCGGCCTGGCTGGCGGCCGGCCAGCCGGTGGTGACCGGGCGCAGCGAAGTCGCCGCCCAGCCGCCCTATCCGGGACGCTTCGACAGCACCCAGGTGGCCAGCGCTGATGAGATCGCCGCGCGCCTGAAGCACGCCCCTGGCTGGCTGGTGGACGCCCGTGCCGGCGAGCGCTTCCGCGGCGAAGTGGAGCCCTTGGATCCGGTGGCCGGGCATGTGCCCGGTGCGGTCAACCGCCCCTTCGCCTTGAACGTGGCCGACGGTCGCCTGCGCGATGCGCAGGAACTGCGCGCCGAACTGCAGAGCGTGATCGGCAACCAGGACCCGCAGCGGGTGGTGCTGATGTGCGGCTCGGGCGTGACCGCCTGCCACCTGCTGCTGGCGATGGAAAGCGCCGGCCTGAACGGCGCGCGCCTCTACGCCGATTCGTGGAGCGGCTGGGTAAGCGACAGCAGCCGCCCGGTCGCCACCGGCGCGTAACGCCGCGGGGTCGGATCCGTTTCCCGGCGGGAAACGGCTCTGACCCCAGCGCAGCAACGCAGTCGAGCATGGCTCGACTCTACAAGAGTACGTTCCGATCGATTCGACCCCCGTGCCGTTCCGACAGCACGCGGGGAACTGTCGAAGGCGAGGTGGACCCACCTCGCCATTCCATGGAAAGCAGGCTTTTGACGTTGCTTCAGTCGAGCATGGCTCGACTCTACAGGGGGTAGGGCGCAGCCCTGCCAGCTACTCCCCCAACCCCTGCAGCGGCACCTTGGCCAGCACCCGTGCCCAAGGGAACAGCGGGCCGGGATCGCGCTTGCGCGCCACCGTCAGCGTTGGATCATCGCTGGCCGGTACCTGTTCCAGATCCAGCTGGTCATGCCCGGCAATCTGCCGCAGCGACGGATAGCGTGCCACCAGCGCCTGCAGCAGGGCCTCCAGCGCCTGCAGCTGCGCCTCGGTATACGGCTCGTCCATCGCTTGGTGGCGGCTGTCGAACCAGTCCGGGTAACGCCCGGTATTGACCAGTTCGATGCCCACCGTGTCCACGTTCATGCCGCGCACGTGGTGGGCGATGCGTTCGGGCGCCACGTACTGCACCACGCTGCCGTCGCGATCGATGTAGAAATGGCCGCTGTTGCCGGCGCCACTGTCATACAGCACGCGCTCACCGTACTCGCGGGCCATGGTCAGGTCCGGCAGTTCGGTGCAGTGGATGACCACCATGCGCAGGCTGGCCGGGTCACGCAGGGGCAGGCGGTCGTGGTAGGGCAGCGGCTGCAGCTGCAGGCCGGGCAGGAGCGGGTTGGGCATGCGGCGATGCTAGCATTGCACGATGTACCTGCCTTCCCGATCGACCTCGAACCGCCTCGCGGGCGTGCGCGCATGAGCCGCGGCCACTGCATCCTGTCCCACGGCTTCGAGAGCGGCCCGGAGGCGACCAAGGTCACTGCGCTGGCCGAAGTCGCCCAGCGCCTGGGCTGGACCCACGAGCGCCCCGACTACACCGACCTGGACGCCATGAGCGAGGTCAGCCGCGTGGGCGACGTGCGTACCCGCCTGCAGCGCCTGGTGGAACGGGCCGCCGCGGCCGCCGCGCAGGGGCCGGTGGTGCTGGCCGGCTCAAGCCTGGGCGCCTACATCTCCGCCATTGCCTCGCTGCAGGTGCCGGTGGCCGGCCTGTTCCTGATGGTGCCGCCCACCACCATGGGTCCGATGCCGGCGCTGGACGCCGCTGCCGTGCCGACCAGCGTGGTCCAGGCCTGGCACGATGATGTGGTGCCGGCCGCCGGGGTGATCGCCTGGGCGCAGGCGCGCTCGGCGCAGCTGCTGCTGGTGGACGATGGCCACCGCCTGGAACATCACGTGGAGGCCTCCGCACAGGCCTTCGAGCGCCTGCTGCGGCAGCTGTGAAGCCCGGGCGCACGGCGCGCCCGCCCGCATTGACTACAATGGCAGCCCCGGCGCCCCCGGCGCGGGCCTGCTGGCCGTTTCCGCGGCCCTCCCTTCCGAAAGGCCTGGCGCTCGCGCCGCGCCCGTCCACCTGCGAACCGATCCCGTGAAATTCTTCGTCTCCTGCGCCAAGGGCCTGGAATACCTGCTTGCCGACGAACTGTCGGCCCTGGGCCTTGGCAAGGCCACCGCCACCATCGCCGGCGTCAACGCCGAAGGCGAGCTGGCGCAGGCCCTGCGCATCGTGATGTGGTCGCGCCTGGCCAGCCGCGTGCTGTGGCCGATCGACGAGTTCGACTGCCCGGACGAGCAGGCCCTGTATGACGGCGTGCGCGCCCTGCCGTGGCACGAGCACATCAAGCCGGAGATGACCCTGGCGGTGGACGCGCACGTGTCCGGCGACAAGATCACCCACGCGCGCTTTGCCGCGCAGCGGATCAAGGACGCCATCGTCGACCGCATGCGCGATGAGGGCCTGGAACGGCCGTCGGTGAACACCGATCTGCCCGATGTGCGCGTGAACCTGTCGCTGCGCAAGGGCCGTGCGTCGCTGTCGATCGATCTGGGCGGCGGCCCGCTGCACCGCCGTGGCTGGCGCGGTGCCGCCCACGAGGCGCCGCTGAAGGAGAATCTGGCCGCCGCGCTGCTGCTGCGCGCGCAGTGGCCGCGCCTGCATGCCGCAGGTGGTGGCCTGCTGGACCCGATGTGCGGCAGCGGCACGCTGCTGATTGAAGGTGCGCTGATGGCCGCCGACGTCGCCCCCGGCCTGATGCGCCACGGCAGCCTGCCGCCGAGCCGTTGGCTGGGCTTTGACAAGGCGGCTTGGAAAGCCATCCAGACCGAAGCACGTGACCGCGAAGCGGCCGGCCTGGCCGCTTTGAAGCCGGTCATCCACGGCAGCGACATCGACCCGGTAGCTATCCAGGCCGCGCGCGAGAACGCCGAAGTGGCCGGCGTGGCCCACGCGATCCGCTTCACCCGTGCCGACGTGGCCGACCTGGCCGCGCCGGAACAGGAGATCGGCGCGGTGGTCTGCAATCCGCCGTACGACGAGCGCCTGGCCGCCGACCCGGCCCTGTACCGCGCGCTGGGCAACGCCCTGCAGAAGGCGGTGCCGCAGTGGCGCGCCAGCCTGTTGTGTGGCAACGATGAACTGGCCTTCGCCACCGGCCTGCGCGCGTCCAAGAAGTACCAGATGTTCAACGGTGCGCTGGAATGCGCGCTGATCGTCTGCGACCCGATTGCCGTGCCGGGCCGTGACCCGGCGCAGCCGCGCGAGCTGAGCGAAGGCGCGCAGATGGTGGCCAACCGCCTGCGCAAGAACCTGAAGAAGTTCAAGAGCTGGCGCGCGCGCGAGGACATCACCTGCTTCCGCGCCTACGATGCCGACCTGCCGGAATATGCAGCGGCCATCGATGTGTACGAAGAAGATGGTGGCCAGCGCCGCACCTTCCTGCATGTGCAGGAATACGCGGCACCGGCGGCCATTCCGGAAAACGACGTGCGCCGCCGCCGCAACGAACTGCTGGCCGCCGCGCGCGAGGTGTTCGGCGTACCGCCGGAACAGGTGTCGATGAAGTCGCGCGAGCGCGGCAAGGGCGGCAGCAAGTACGGGCGTTTCGAGCAGCGCGATGAGTTCATCGTGGTGCGCGAGAACAACGCGCTGCTGCAGGTGAACCTGTTCGATTACCTCGATACCGGCCTGTTCCTGGACCACCGCCCGCTGCGCCGCATGATGGCCGAGCAGGTGCGTGGCAAGCGCTTCCTCAACCTGTTCTGCTACACCGGCGTGGCCAGCGTACAGGCCGCCGTGGCCGGTGCGGCCAGCACCACCAGCGTGGACCTGTCGGCCACCTACCTGCAGTGGTGCTACGACAACCTGGCGCTGAACGGGCAGGGCGGCAACCAGCACCTGCTGGTGCAGGCCGATGCCATGGCCTGGCTGGAAGGCGATCGTGGCCAGTACGACGTAATCTTCTGTGACCCGCCGACGTTCTCCAACTCGGCCCGCGCCGATGACTTCGACGTGCAGCGCGAGCAGTTGAAGCTGCTGCGTGCGGCCGTGACGCGGCTGGCGCCGGGCGGCGTGCTGTATTTCTCCAACAACTTCCGCCGCTTCAAGCTGGAAGAGAACGCCATCGCCGAATTCGCCCAGTGCCGCGAGATCACCGCGCGCACGATCGGTCCGGACTTCGAGCGCAATGCGCGCATCCACCGTGCGTGGGAACTGAAGCGGGTGGGATGAGCCCCCGCTTGGGGTCGGAGCCCCTGCGCTGCGCGCACGGGATCCGACCCCAGGATGATCGCGGAGCCCATCGGAACCGGCTTCTGTAGAGTCGAGCCTGGCTCGACTGCGCCTTGCAGGGACCCTTGTGGCCAGTAGATCCACGCCATGCGTGGATGGCGCCGTCTATGGGGTCAGAGCCCCCGCGCTGCGCGCGGGGGATCCGACCCTGGGGCGCGGTTACAGCAACGCCACCAGCAGGCCCAGCAGCGGCAGGGCGATGGCCAGCGGTGCGATCCACTGCGGGCGATACGGGTACAGTCCGAAGGCCAGCGGCACGCCGGCCAGGGTCAGCGCACCCAGCCACAGCACCGGGCCCATGGCCCAGCCGTGGTCGACCACGCACAGCACGAACGCCACCACCAGCAGCGCCCAGCCCAGCACGCGCCATTGCGTGCGCCGTGCCGGGGCCGCCGCAGCCTTCCCATGCAGGTCCTGCTGGTGTTTTTCCATCGCCAGCGACAGCGCGGTGAACGCAGCGAAGGACAGGGTCAGGGCCAGCAGCATCATGCGCCGGCCTCCACTTCGGCCGGCGCAACCGGCGCCTTGGTCGCCGCAGCCGCTGCCGCGCGCTTCTTTTTCTCGGCCGCGCTCAACGGCGGCGTCCAGCGCTGCATGCGCCAGCCGCACATCGCCAGCATCGCGCCAAACGCAAGCATCGACAGATCGAACCCGGCCAGCACCCAGTCACCGCTGCGCAGGGTCACGCCCAGGTGCGCGTGGGTAGTCAGGGCATTGACCACCGGCACCAGCGCGAACAGGGCCGCACCCAGGTACAGCTGCCAGGCCCACATCATCCGCTTGGGCCAGATGAAGGCCGCCAGCAGTGCCGCACCCCACGCGTAGAAGAACACGTTGGCTTCGGCGCTGGAGCGTTCGGCCAGGTCCAGCGGCAGCAAGCGGTTGCCCCAGAAATACGCAGCGAAGGCGATCGGCAGGCCAGCCACCGCGCCGATGTTCAGCGCATCCACCAGGCGCAGGCCGAAGCCGATGCGGCCACTCTTGGCATGCTTGGGCCGTTCCTTCACTGCCCACAGCACCACGCCGCTGGCCACCATCAGGCAGCCGGTCAGGCCGGACAGGAAGAACAGGGCGCGCAGGCCCCAATCGGCAAAGCGCGCCAGGTGCAGGCCGTACAGCACGCCGCGGGTAGCCGTGGCACCCCCGGAAGGCGGGCTTTCCTGCAGCAGCGTGCCGTTGACCATGTCGTAGCGCAGCGACGGGGTGTCGATGGACAAGCGCTTGCCATCACGCTGGCGGATGTCGATCACCGCATTGCCCGCACCGGGGTTGGAAATGGTGAAGCCGGCCACCTCCACGCCGTGCCAGTGCGCGCGGGCGCTGTCGAGCAGGCGTGCGATGGCCACCGGTGCGGCCTTGCCCTGGGCCGGCTCGCTCACCTCGGCCATGCCACCGAACGCTTCGGCGAAGAACTTGTCCTCATCCTGCGGGTAGGCCACCTTCACCCCCCACGGCAGGTACATGATCATCAACGTGACGATGCCGGTGTAGGTGATCATGGCGTGGTACGGCAGCGCCATCACCGCGCTCACGTTGTGGAAATCCAGCCATGAGCGCAGGCCCTTGTCCTTGCGGAAGGTGAAGAAGTCCTTGAAGATCTTCTTGTGGGTGATCACCCCGGTGATGATCGCCACCAGCATGAACATGGCGCAGAAGCCGACCAGGTAGCGCGCCCAGGACACCGGAATGTAGTGCAGGTCGAAATGCAGGCGGTAGAAGAAGTCACCGCCGCGGGTTTGGCGTGCCTTCAGTTCGTTGCCGGTGTTCGGGTCCAGGGTGGCATCGCCGAACGCGCCGCGACGGCCCTTGGCCGGGTCGGCCTGGTCGGCAGGCACGCGCCAGAAGGTGCTCATGGCCGGGTTGCGCGGCTGCGGCAGCGTCACGTACCACATCTCGGCATTGCCGGCGTTGGCCTGCAGGAAGTCGACGGCGCGCTGCGCGGCCACGTCGGTGCTGACCCGCGCGCTGGGCAGTTCCGGGCGCATCCAGCGGCTTATTTCTTCGCGGTAGTAGCTGGCGGTGCCGGCCATGAAGATCAGCAGCAGCAGCCAGCCCACCAGCAGGCCGGTCCAGGTGTGCAGCCAGGCCATCGATTGGCGGAATCCGTTCTTCATGCCCAGGCCCCCAGCAGGCGCGCGATCGCGGCCATCAGCAGGATGGGCAGCAGGATGCCGACCCAGGCGCGCAGCGCACTGCGCGTGGCAAATGCCCACAGCGCGGCGCAGGCGGCCATCAGGATGCCCAGCATCATGCCGGTCAGCACGGTCTGCCCGCGCGCGCCGGGCAGGACGACCACGCAGAACACACTGGTGACCGACGCCAGCGCGTAGCCGCCGAAGATGGCGGCCAGCGAACGGGACAGCACTCCCCAGCGTGAGCTGGCGAAGAAGGTGCTGAGGCGGGAGCTGGCAATAGCGGGCGAGCGATCCACGGCAATCCTGCAGGTTGGTTGAAAGAAGGCCGGCGCACCGAAGTGCGCCGGGGGGGCCATCCCTGGCCGGGGGGGGGGGGGGGGGCCCGGCGCCCCCCCCCCCCCCGGGGAGCCCCCCCCCCCCCCCCCCCCCCCCCCCCCCCCCCCGGGGGGGCCATCCCTGGCCGGGTGCCGGTCGCAGAACCGGCACCATCCATCCGGTCATCAGAGCTTCCAGCGCAGGGTCATGGTGACGTTGCGCGGTTCGCCCCAGTACACGCCGTTGTAGAAACCGACGTTGTTGTAATACTTCTTGTCCAGCAGGTTGTTGACGTTCACCTGCGCACTGAAGTTCTCGTTGAAGCGGTAGCCACCGCCCAGGTTCAGCAGATAGAACGCGTCCTGGGTGATGCGTTCGCTCTGCGTGCCACCGGTGGCGACCGGCTTGGTGCTGTTGTTCCAGATGCTGCTCTGCCAGGTCACGCCGCCGCCCAGCCAGAAGCGGCTGTCGGCACCGCCGGGGCGCCAGCTGGCGTTGAGGCGGAAGGTGTCCTGCGGGGTGGTGGTCCGCTGCAGCACGCCGGCGGCGTTGCGGATCTTGGTATGGGCGAAGCCGGCCGACACGTTCCACTGCTCGCCGATGCTGCCCTGGGTTTCGATTTCCCAGCCCTTCACCTTGTTGCCCTGGCCGGTGGAGCGGTAGGCCTGGCCACCATCGGGCAGCGAGTTCAGCGGCACCGAATCATCGATCTCGGCCACGTTGTCCTGCTTGCCTTCAAACACCGCTGCCGAAGCATTGAGCAGGCCGCCGAAGAACTCAGCCTTCACGCCGGCTTCGTACATGTCGCCGACCACCGGCTCCAGGTAGTTGCCGTTGCGGTCGCGGTAGTTCTGCGGCTTGAAGATGTCGGTGTAGCTGACATAGCCGCTGAAGATGTCGTTGAAGTCGTAGACCAGGCCGGCGTACGGGGTCAGGGTGTCATCGGGCTTGTAGCCGGTGCGGGTGGTGCGGTTGCGGTTGCCATTGGCATCGTAGCCGTAGGCCCACTGGCGCGTTTCCCAGCTGCCGTAGCGGGCGCCGACCACGGCCAGCAGCGGGTCGGCCAGGCGCAGGCGCGCGGCCACGTACGCGGCGCGCTGGCGCAGCTCGTTTTCCGAGGCCAGGCGGCCGTAGCGGGTGACCGGCAGCACCGGCACGTCGCCGGTCCAGTGGCGCCAGTCGGCAACCTGCATGTAGCCCGGCGCGCTGGTATCGAACGAGGTCGCCTCCGATTCGCCCTTGCGCACCGCCTGGCCCAGGCCGAACACCAGTTCATGCTCGCGCCCGAACAGCTGGAACGGGCCGCCGACATTCAGGTCGAACACGTCCATGGTGCTGTGTTCGTTGAAGTGCGAGACATAGGCGGTCACGCCGGTGCCGTCCGGGCGCGGATTGCCGGCCGCGCCGTACCAGACGCTGCCGTCGGTATCGCGCACGGCATGGGTCACGTTGCCCTTCAGCGACCAGCCATTGCCCAGCTGCTGTTGCAGGCGGGCGAAGGTGGTCTTTTCCACCATCGGCCAGCTGCTCCAGGACGCCGACAGGTTGGTCGAGCGCGGCAGGTTGGCCGGGTTGCCATCGGCGCCCCAGTACGGCACCACGCCCCAGGTCACGCCGGTGGTGCGCGGCGACTGGTATTCGTAGCCCAGTTCGAACAGCGTGCTGTCGCTCAGGTCGGCCTGCACGATGCCGTAGAACACGTCCTTGTCGAGCTTGTAGACATCGCGGAACGAATCGCTCTGCTGCTTGGCGGCGACCACGCGCGCACGGATGCGGCCGTCCCAGGCGATCGGGCCGCCCAGGTCGACTTCCATGCGCTGGTTGCCCCAGCGGCCCAGGATCAGGTTGGCGCCCATCTGTACGGTGTCGGTCGGGCGCTTGCGCACCATGCTGATGGTGCCCGACGGATCGCCGGCGCCGGTGGTCAGGCCGGTGGCGCCGCGGATCACTTCGATGCGCTCGTAGATCACGTTGTCGGTGTTGGTCTTGATCGAGCCACCGAAGGTGTTGAGCATGCCATCGATCTGGAAGTTCTCGATGGTGTAGCCGCGCGAGACATAGTTGATGCGCTCGCTGTCGGTGACCGACACGGTGACGCCGGTCACCTGGCCCATCACATCGGACAGCGAGAACAGCCCCATGTCGTCCAGGCGCTGGCGGGTGATGACCGTGACCGACTGCGGCGTCTCGCGCAGCGACAGGTCCAGCTTTGTCGCGCTGCGCGTGTTCTTCACCGTGTAGCTGTTCTGGATTTCGCCGTCGGCGGTCACCTTCACCGTGTCCAGCGTGCGTGCATCAGCGTCGGCCGGCACATCGGCGTGGGCCAGCGGCGCGCAGAACAGCATGGCCAGCGCCAGCGCCAATGGGGAAACAACGGGAACGTTCGGTCGGGACATACGGTGCGATTCCATGCAGGAGAAAAACATCAGCGATGGAATCCATGCGTGCGGGCGCCCGCGCGTAATCGCGCGATCCGAGGCATCTCCCATCGCCACGCGCTGACGGCCAGGGCCGTCGGCGCACGAGGAGCCGGGGATGTACACGGGCGGAAGCGCGGTGGGGGCGCCGGGTGGCTGAGCGTACAACCGATCAGTAAATGATAGGCATTCGCATTTCGTTAATCAAGTGTGTATGCGCGCGCCGCGGCGTGGCCGCGCTTCAGCGTGAAGCGCAGCTGCGGGTGACGTCGTCGTTGAGCTGGCGCGCGGGCGTGCGCGAGCCGAACCACTCGGCCAGCTCGCGGCGCGTGCGGGCCTTGTCGCAGGCTTCGGCATTGCTGGCCGCCTCGATTACCGTGCCGGTCACCGGCGCGGCACCACGGCCGGCATTGGCCTGCAGTTCGCGCCGCGCAACGCGCAGCTCGCGGTCCACGCGCTCGGCCTCCTGCCAGCTCAGTTTCGGGTCACGCACGATCGGTCGGGTCACCCCGGTATCCTGCCCGGCCGGGCAGGGCGTGCTCTGGTAGATGGTGCGGCCACCGTCGTTGCACTTGTACACGCGCTGCGCGCATGCGTCACCAGCCGCCAGCAGCAGCGGCAGCAGAACCAACATCCTTTGCATGGATCCCCCCGTGGGCCACCCTGGCCCACATGGCGCGGGAGCATACGGAGTGTGACCCCCGTCGCGCAATACGCCTGCGCCATCCACCACAGCTGGGGTCAGAGCCCGTTGCTGCGCAACGGGATCCGACCCCGTGCCGTTCGGACAGATCGCGGGAAACTGTCGAAGGCGGGGTGGGTCCGGTTGCGGGGGCGTGAGCCGCATGGATGCGGCTACCGAGCTTACATGGGTGAGGGCGCTTTGCTTGCGAAGCACTGCTTCGCAAGCGCCCGAACGCACAGCCGCCAGCGGCTGGGCCGGGCCCCGGAGGGGGACTTGCAGCGTCCCCCGCAACCGGACCCACCCCGCCATCCCACGGAATGCCAGCTTTTGACGTTGCTTCAGTCGAGCATGGCTCGACTCTACAGGGGTACAGGGCGCAGCCCTGTCGCCCTCCCTCAGAACCGGAATACCACCGTCGCGGCATGCAGCAACAACCCGATCAGCCCGCCCACCAGGGTGCCGTTGAAACGGATGAACTGCAGGTCGCGGCCCACGCTCAGTTCCAGCTGTTCCACCAGGTGGCGCTCGTCCCAGCCCTTCACCGTCTGCGCGATGTGGCTGGTCACCCCTTCGCGCAGGCGCCCGGTCAGGCGCTGCGCACCTTCCAGCAGATGCTGGTTCAGCGCATCGCGCAGGGCCGGGTCGGCCTGCAGCGTCTGCCCCAGCGACGCCAGGCTGCGCTGCAGATGCCCCACCAGCGCCGAATCGTCGCGCTGCAGGTCGGCGCGCAGCGTGGCGTGGATGCGCGACCACAGGCCCTGCACGTACTCCTGCAGGGCAGGGTGGTCGATCATTTCCTGCTTCAGCTGTTCGATGCGCTCGGCCAGCGCCGGATCATCGCGCAGGCGCTGTACGTAGTTCTGCAGCCAGGTTTCGTAATCCTGGCGCAGCGGATGCTGCGGCTCGGCCAGTACCTGCTGCAGTTCCTCCAGCACCGCCCGCGCCAAGCGCTCGGCCAGGCTGTCGCCGATCTCGTCGATCGGCTTCACCCAGTTCACCGTGCTGGACAGCGTGGGCCACTCGCGTTGGATGTAGCGCACGATCAGCTGCGAGGCGCGTTCTTTTACTTCCGGCTGTTCCAGCCAGCGGCCCAATCGTTGCAGGCCTTCGTCCAGCACGCGCTGGTGGCGGCCATCGGCGGTCAGCAGGGCCAGCAGTTCGCCGGCAGTGGCCGCCGCGTTCCACTGCCGCAGCTGCTGCACCACGAAGCCATGCAGCTGCCGGCGCACCGCGCCTTCATCGAAGAAATCCAGCGCCTGCAGGGCCCAGCCACGGGCCATGTCGGCCAGCATGCGCGCGCGTTCGGGTTCGGCCAGCCAACTGCCCAAGCGGCTGGCCGGGTCGAACACCTGCAGGCGGGCCAGCAGCACGCCCGGTTCCAGGAACTGGTCGCGCACGAACAGGGCCAGGCTGTCGCCGATGCGTTCCTTGCTGCGCGGAATGATGGCGGTATGCGGAATGGGCAGCCCCATCGGCCGCCGGAACAGCGCGACCACCGCGAACCAGTCTGCAAGTGCGCCCACCGCGGCGGCTTCGCAGAAGGCCGACACCCAGGCCCAGATGCCCCGTTCACCCTGCCAGTGGCTGACCGCGAAACCGGCCAGCATCAGCAGCAGCAGGCCCAGGGCCAGGGCTTTCAGGCGCCGCAGCTGGGCGCGACGCGGATCGATGGCAGAGGTCATGGCCGCAGTCTAACCGGCACCGGATGACGCCAACGCAACGGTGGCGCCGGGCAGGGCCCAGCGCCAGCCGATCACAGGGCTTCGAGCTGCTTTCGCAGTGCGGCCAGCTGCGCGCGCAGGGTGTCGTTCTCGCGGGTCAGCGCCACCACCCGGCGGCGCAGTGTCGGCGCGTCTTCGCCCAACTGCTCCAGCGCCGACAGCACCTCGGCATCGCGGCTGGCCACCTCTTCGTCGCTGGGCTCTTCGAAATCCATCTCGGCCGGTTCGGGCTTCGGCGCGCGCGGCTTGCGCTTGGATTCGCGCACGCGCTTGGCGGCCTGCTTCAGTTCGTCCTTGCCACCGGCCGCAGCCGCGCGCTGCTCTTCTTCCGGCAGGTCGGCCACGGCGGCGGCCGCGCTGATCGAAATCACCCCGGCCTTCACTGCCTCTACCACTTCAGCCGCGGCCTGGGCGTGGATGCGCTCGATCATGCCCACCTGGCTGGTGCTCAGCTTGGCTTCGCGGGCCAGTTCGGCGCGGCTGACCTTCGGTGCCGGTTCCCACGGCGGGCTGTCTTCGCCCGCGTCGTCGGCCGGGTCGGCCGTGCCATCGCTTTCGCGCTGCAGCTGCGCCTGTTCCACCTGCTTGCGTGCGGACAGGATGTCACGCTTGCGCAAGGCCAGCACACCGCGCTGGAAGTCGGACACGCTGCGGCGGCCCAGGTGCTGCTCGATCATCCACAGGTGTACGTCTTCCATGGTCTGGAAGCGGGTGTTCTGCACGGTGTTGAACGGCAGGCCGTGTTTCTGGCAGATGCCAAAGCGGTTGTGGCCGTCCACCAGCACATCGCCCCACAGCACCAGCGCATCGCGGCAGCCTTCGGCCAGGATGCTGCGCTCCAGCGCGTCATGCTCGTCGGCGGTCAGCGGGTCGATGTAGGCCTTCAATTCTTCTTTGACGACGATATCCATAGGCACGGCAACAGGCAGGAGCGGAACCGACCATTGTACCCGCTCGCCCGGTCCGGCCCCGGCTCAGGCGGTGGCCCGGATCATCTCGCCCAGGATGGTGGTGATCTGGTCGATCTGTGGCTTGTCCACGATCAGCGGCGGTGACAGCGCGATGATGTCGCCGGTGCAGCGCACCAGCAGCCGGCCATCGTGGAAGCAGCGCCGGAACACCTCGTAGCCGCGGCTGCCGGGAGCATCGCGGCGCGGCGCCAGTTCCACCGCGCCAACCAGCCCGAAGTTGCGGATGTCGATCACGTTGGGCAGGCCCTGCAGCGCATGCAGGCGTTCCTGCCAGTACTCGCCCAGCTCGATGGCGCGCTCGAACAGCCGCTCTTCGGCGTAGATGTCCAGTGTGGCCAGGGCCGCGGCGCAGGCCAGCGGGTGGCCCGAATACGTATAGCCATGGAACAGTTCGATGGCCTGCGCCGGGCCCTGCATGAAGCTGGCATGCACCGCGTCGCTGACCAGCACCCCGCCCAGCGGCACGGCGCCGTTGCTGGCGCCCTTGGCGAAGGTCAGCAGGTCCGGGGTGACCCCGAAGCGCTGTGCCGCGAAGGGCATGCCGACCCGCCCAAAGCCGGTGATCACTTCGTCGAACACCAGCAGGATGCCGTGCTGGTCGCAGATCTCGCGCAGCCGCTGCAGGTAGCCGGGGGCCGGCAGGATCACCCCGGCCGAGCCGGCCACCGGCTCGACGAACACCGCGGCAATGGTGGACGGGTCGTGCAGTGCGACCAGCCGTTCCAGGTCATCGGCCAGTTCGGCACCCTGCCGCGGCAGGCCCTTGCTGAAGGCGTTGCGCTCCAGGTCCAGGGTGTGCCGCAGGTAGTCCACGCCGCCCAGTTGCAGGCCGAACTGTTTGCGGTTGTTGGGCAGTCCGCCCAGCGCCATGCCGCCGAAACCCACCCCGTGGTAGCCCTTTTCGCGGCTGATGAAGCGGGTGCGCTGGCCTTCGCCGCGCAGGCGATGGTGGGCCAGCACGATCTTCATCGCGGTATCCACCGCTTCCGAGCCGGAACTGGTCAGGAACACATGGTTCAGGCTGGCCGGGGCCAGTGCGGCCAGGCGCTGGGCCAGGGCGAAGGCCGGCGGCGAACCCATCTGGAAACCGGGCGCGTAGTCCAGCGTGGCGGCCTGGTCGGCGATGGCCTTGATGATGCCGGGACGGGCGTGGCCGGCATTGCAGCACCACAGGCCGGCCGTGCCATCGAGGATGCTGCGCCCATCCACATCTTCGTAGTGCATGCCGGCGGCGCGCACCAGCATGCGTGGCGCACCCTTGTATTGGCGGTTGGCGGTGAACGGCATCCAGTACGCATCGAGCGATTCGGGGCGCTGGGTCGCCAGCGCGTGCGGGTCGATCGCGGGATTCTTCATGCCGCCTCCGTCGGGTCCGTTGCGCTGACTGTAGCGCAGCCGGTGGGCGCGATGCCCGCTCACGGGCGGAATGCGGGCGTGGCGGTATAACCGGGGCAGTTCTCCACCCGGAACCGGACATGGCCGACTTCCCCGACCGCAGCCATTGGCAGGCACTGGCCGGCCAACTGGCCCTGCCATCGCAGGCCTTCATCGATGGCCGCTACGTGGACGCAGCCAGCGGCGCCCGCTTCGACTGCATCAGTCCCATCGATGGGCGCGTGCTGGGGCAGGTGGCCGACTGCGATGCACACGACGTGGACCGTGCGGTACTGGCCGCGCGCCGCGCGTTCGATGCGGGCCACTGGTCGCAGGCCAGCCCGTCCCATCGCAAGCGCGTGCTGCAGGCGCTTGCCGCGCTGGTGGAACACCATGCCGACGAACTGGCGCTGCTGGAAACGTTGGACATGGGCAAGCCGGTGCGCGATGCGCGGCGCATCGACCTGCCCGGCGTGGTGCGCTGCCTGGGCTGGACGGCCGAGGCGGTGGACAAGCTGTACGGCGGGATAGCGCCCACCGGGCCGCACGAACTGGGCCTGGTCAGTCGCGAGCCTGCCGGCGTGGTGGGCGCCATCGTGCCGTGGAATTTCCCACTGCTGATGGCCTGCTGGAAGATCGCGCCGGCACTGGCGATGGGCAATTCGGTGGTGCTGAAGCCGTCCGAGCGCTCACCGTTGAGCGCGCTGCGGCTGGCCGCGCTGGCCGCCGAAGCCGGGCTGCCGGACGGTGTGCTGAACGTGCTGCCGGGCCATGGCGAACGCGTGGGCGAACCGCTGGCCCTGCACATGGACGTGGACGTGCTGGCCTTCACCGGTTCCACCGCCACCGGCGCCCGGCTGCTGCAGTACGCCGGTCGTTCCAATCTGAAGCGGGTCTGGCTGGAGTGCGGTGGCAAGAGCCCGCACCTGGTCTTTGCCGATGCACCGGATCTGGATGCTGCGGCCAAGGGCGTGGCGCAGGGCATCTTTTTCAATCAGGGTGAGGTCTGCACGGCGGGCTCGCGCCTGTTGGTGGAGCGCTCGATCCGTGATGATTTCGTGCACCAGGTGCTGGCGTACGCGCGGCACATGCAGCCGCGGCACCCGCTGGAAGCGGACGCGCCGATGGGCGCGCTGGTGGATGCGGCGCACGTGGAAAAAGTGCTGGCCGATATCGCCCGCGGCGAGGCCGACGGTGCGCGCCTGCTGCTGGGTGGGCAACGCGCGCAGGTCGAGGCGGGCGGATGCTACGTGCAGCCCACCGTGTTCGACCAGGTGCGGCCGGAACAGGCGCTGGCCCGCGAAGAAGTGTTCGGGCCGGTGCTGGCAGTGTTGGGTTTCGACGGCGAAGCCGAGGCCGTTCGCCTGGCCAATGACAGTCGCTATGGATTGGCCGCCGGACTGTGGACGCGCGATCTGGGCCGCGCCCACCGCGTGGCCCGCCAGTTGCGCGCGGGCAGCGTGTGGGTGAACGGCTGGGATGGCGGAGACATGACCGCGCCGTTTGGCGGCTACAAGCAGTCGGGTAATGGCCGCGACAAATCGCTGCAGGCCTTCGACAAGTACAGCGAGATCAAGGCCACCTGGATCCAGTTGTAGAGTCGAGCTTGCTCGACTGCTCTTCGCTTTCTGTAGAGTCGAGCTTGCTCGACTGCTCTTCGCGAACGGCAGTCGAGCAAGCTCGACTCTACAACGGCCGGGCCGTCGAGCAGGCTCGACGCTACCGGCAACGTGCGCTGACCACGGCCACGGCGTCACGCAGTGCCTGCCGGTCCACGTCCTTCACCGCGCCCTGGAAATAGGCCATGTCCTGCTTCCCCAGTTCGCATGGATCGATCATGTAGCCCGGCGGCCACAGCCCCAGCAGTTGCGCCACGCCCTGCACGATCTGCTCGGGCGACATCTGCGGGCGCATGTGGAAGTAGTTCCGGCGCGGGGCGAATGCCGCGTGTACTTCGCGGCGACCCAGCAGCCTGGGGGCTACCCCGGCGGCAGTGATGCCATCACCTCCCTCGATGCCGCCGGCTGGCAGGCCCAGCGACAGCGGTGCCGTCGTTGGCGCCTCGTCGCGCTCCATGGCGACAACGCGCGGCGCTGCGGAGGGCGGACGCTGCTGCATGGCAGGCCGTGCCGTGGATGCCGCAACAGGTTCAGCGCGCAGCGGCACGGGCGGTGGCAATGCCGGCGCCGCTGGCAGCCAGCGCAGATTGATGCGTGCTTCATCGGCAGGCGGCGGGTCGATGCGGCCGCTGTGCCACAGCCAGGCACCCAGCAGCGCATGCAGCAGCACCACCAGCAGGCAGGCCACGCCGCGCGGCAGCAGTGGCGAATCGGACCAGCGCAACACCACAACAGGGGCCATCGGCAGCGCATCCATGCAGTAACCGGTGGCGCAGCGTAACGCGCGGTCAGAAAAATTCCGTTGTCTTGGTGTCGGCTGAAACCATCGTCCCGTCAGGCCGTCCGCGCGTGGCAGAATCGGTCGATCCACCTTCCACGCCTCGCCGATGTCCACGCTCTCCGCTGCCGCTGCCCCCGTGAATTCGCCCCGTCGTGTGCTGCTGGCCAGCCTGATCGGCACCACCATCGAATTCTTCGACTTCTACATCTACGCCACCGCGGCGGTGCTGGTGTTCCCGCACCTGTTTTTCCCGGAAAGCAGCGACCAGGCGGCCCTGCTGCAATCCCTGGCGACTTTCGCGGTGGCCTTCATCGCGCGGCCGGTGGGCTCGGCGGTGTTCGGCCACTTCGGTGACCGCATCGGTCGCAAGGCCACGCTGGTGGCGGCCCTGCTCACCATGGGTCTGTCCACTGTCGCGATCGGCCTGCTGCCGACCCATGCGCAGATCGGCCTGTGGGCGCCGGCGCTACTAGCCCTGTGCCGTTTCGGGCAAGGGCTGGGGCTGGGCGGCGAATGGGGCGGGGCGGTGCTGCTGGCTACCGAAAACGCACCGCCGGGCAAGCGCGCCTGGTACGGCATGTTCCCGCAGCTGGGGGCACCCTTGGGCTTCCTGTTGTCGGCCGGCATCTTCCTGCTGCTCGGCCGCTGGCTCAGCCAGCAGGATTTCCTGCAGTGGGGCTGGCGCATTCCGTTCGTGGCCAGTGCGCTGCTGGTCACCCTCGGCCTGTGGGTGCGCTTGAACATCCACGAAACACCGGATTTCCAGAAAGCGCTGGACCGCAAGGCGCCGGTGCGCCTGCCGATGTGGACGGTGCTGCGCCACCACGCGCTGCCCATGCTGCTGGGCACGCTGGGCGCCTTTGCCACCTTCGTGCTGTTCTACCTGATGACGGTGTTCAGCCTGGGCCATGGCACCGCGGTGCTGGGCTACAGCCGCGAGCAGTTCCTGCTGATGCAGATGGTGGCGATGCTGTTCTTCGCCGTTGGCATTCCCTTGTCGGCACGCTACGGCGACCGTTGGGGCACGCGGCGCACGATGATCATCGCCAGCGTACTGATCCTCGGCTTCGGCGTACTCTTCGCGCCGCTGTTCCAGGCCAACAGCCCGTGGCTGGTGCTGGTCTTCCTGTGCCTGGGCCTGTTCCTGATGGGCCTGACCTACGGCCCCTGCGGCACCTTCCTGGCCGAAATCTACCCGGTGGAGGTGCGCTATACCGGCGCCTCGCTGTCGTTCAACCTGGCCGGCATCCTCGGTGCCGCACCGGCGCCGTACTTGGCCACCTGGCTGGCCGAACGCTTCGGCCTGGTGGCTGTCGGCTACTACCTGTGCCTGACCGCGGTGGCCACGCTGTGCGCGCTGGTGGCGCTGCACCGGCGCGGCCGTTGATGGCCTTCAGCCGAAGATGCGCTTGAGCGTGCGGCCCAGCCAGCCGCCGCTCTGATGCTCGCGGGTGAACTGGTTCAAGTGCGCCTTCACCTGCTCGGCATAGGCCTGGTCGTCGCCACGGATGTGGTTGAACAACCAGCGCGACAGCATGGTGCGCAGCTCGTCGCTGACATCCTCGCCGGCCTGGAAACGCAACCGGTACTCGGCCACGCGCTTGATGAAGATTTCATGCACGCGCTTGTGCGCCGCGCAGAACGGATAGCCCGCTTCCTCCATCAACTCCTCTTCGAACGCGAAGTGGGACATGGTGTAGTCCACCACCTCGTCGATCACCTCGGCCACCGCCACGCGCTGCAGGCTGGACTGTGCCACGTGCAGGTGGTTGAGCATTTCCACGATGCGCCGATGCTGCTGGTCGATCACATCGATGCCCGTGTTCAGATCGTCCTGCCAGAGCAGTAGTGCCATCCTTGCGCCCCCTTCATGCTGATGTCGGGTGCGACTGTAGGCGCGCGCCCAGCAGGCGGCGTTGATCTGGATCAAAGCATGCGTGTCAGGATAAAGCAGGCTCACGCGCGCGCTGTGGCGCGGCCACGGTGGTGCTGCTGACCCGGTTGCGGCCGCCGGCCTTGGCCAGGTACAACTGCCGATCCGCTTCGGAAATCAGCCGGTGCAGCGAATCGCGCTGCGGCTGCAGGCAGCACAGGCCAATGCTGACCGTCATGCGCAGGGTGGCCGTGCCGATGTCCACCTCCAGCGCGGCGATGCGCTGGCGCAGGTCTTCGAAGTACTGCAGCGCTTCGTCCTGCCCCATGTCCGGCACCAGCAGGCAGAATTCCTCGCCGCCGAAGCGCGCGATCAGGTCCTGGCTGCGCGCATGGTCGCCCACCGCGCGGGCGACGGCGCGCAGGGCATCGTCGCCGGCTTCGTGGCCGTAGGTATCGTTGATGTGCTTGAAGTGGTCGATGTCGATCATCGCCACCGCCACGCTCTGGCCATGCAGCTGCAGCTGCGGCAGCTGGCGCTGGCTCTGTTCCAGGAAACAGCGGCGGTTGGGCAGGCCGGTGAGGAAATCGCGGGTGGCCAGATCCTGCAGGGTACCGATCAGTTCCAGCTGGTCCACGTTCTGCGAGACGCGGCAGAAGAATTCTTCGCGCGAGAATGGCTTGCGCAGGAAATCGTTGGCGCCGTTCTTCAGGAAGCGCGGAATCAACGAGGCGTCGGTGTTGCCGGAAATGCCGATCACCGCCACCTTGTCGCGCGAGCGCAGGGTGCGCAGGCGGCGGGTGAATTCCACGCCCTGCATGCCCGGCATTTCCTGGTCCACCACCGCCAGGCGGATGGCCGGATGGGCCTCGATGGCCGCCAGACCTTCGCTGCCGTCGGCCGCTTCGTACACTTCATGGCCGTACATGCGCAGCAGCGCGGCCGCATAGCCACGTGCGGACGGCGAATCGTCCACTACCAGCGCGGCGATGCGCCGGTTGCGTTCCAGCCGCTGTACCAGCCATACCAGGTAATCGATGCTGCCCGGGGTGTTCTTCAGCACATAGTCGATGATCTGCTGCTGCAATACGCGCTTGCGCAGATCTTCGTCATACACGCCGCTGACCACCACGGTCGGCAGATCGCGCTTCAGGAAGAACTCGACCACCGCATCGCGGTCACCATCGGCCAGCACCAGTCCGGTCAGCACCAGGAACCAGCCGTCTTCCTCGCTCAGTAGGCGGCCGGCTTCGGCCAGGGTGGATGCCACCACCACAGGCAACTCCAGGCGCTGTTCGATCGCCTCGCGCAGCATGCCGGTGAACGCACGTGAATTTTCCACCAGCAGGATCCGCTGCGGCAGGGGATCGGCCAGGTCGCCATCGACAACGACCTGCGGCAGGACGGGCATGGTGCGGTGGCTCACGTGGGAGGGCTTGGCCGGGGTAGCGGCCGTTGCAGCCGAAACTTTAGCCCAGGGTGGCCGGTGGCAGCGGGGGGCGGCACATGGCTGCGCTGGCCCCGGACCGGTATGCTCGGTGCCGCTACCCGACCGTCCTGGCCGGGGGCCCTCGGAGTTCCTGGGCACCGCCGGTGCCCGCGCCGATGCACACCGGTTGTGCCAGGCGAACGCGGCAGTGCCTGGCCGCCCATCAACATTCAATCCACAAGGGGGTTGCCCGTGCGTTTTTCCCGTATGCGTATCGCAATTGCAGCGGCTGCGCTGCTGTCCACGCCGATGATTGCTGCAGCCGCCTGCTGCCCCAGCGACGGCAATGGTATCCAGCTGGCCAAGAGTGGTCTGGGCGAAGCGCTGCCCGCCGCACTGAACCTGAGCCAGGATCCGGCCTGGCAGGTCTATGGGTTCCAGCGCGATGGCATCACCTATTTCCAGGTGAATGACCTGACCGGCCAGGTGAAGTTGATCGTCGGCACGCTGGACAACGTGTTCTGGACCCTGCCGGCCGGCAAGTCGCCGGCCAAGACCTCGCTGCCCTCGCAGCGTCTGGTGATTCCGGCCAACGCATCGCGCCAGGTGGTGTACCGCCGCGCCGAGTTCTCGCTGGTGGTCTACGGCAAGGGCGCCGATGCGATCTGGTCGGTGGAACTGCCGGGCGAAGGCCAGTAAGCACGGTGCATGACCGGCCCTGCTGCATGCGGGGCCGGTCGTTGCTGCGCTCAGCCCAGGCCGTGTGGCGCCAGCCGTGCCCGCAGCGGGGCGTCCTGTTCCACCTGCGCCGGTGAATCCAGCAGCAGCATGCGGATGCGGTTGCCACGGCAGTCCACGCGGCCGCCGTAGGCGATGGCCCGCGCGCTCAACCGGCGCCGCGCCAGCGCCATGGTTTCCTCAGACAGCGTACGGTGGCGGTCCAGCAGACCCACCGTTACTACGATTCCGCGCTGCGCGCCGCGTCGACCGCAGCGTGCGCGCACCTGGATCTGCCCACGCTCGCCGTTCAGCAGCAGTGACACGGCCTCGGCCAGGGTGCGGTAGGTGGCCAACTGCAGGCCCAGGTTCAACTGGCAGGGGTCGCCCTGCAGCTGGTGACGGCCCAGGCGATCTGTCGCGTCCCAGGCCTGGTGGATGCCGCTGGCCTGCAGGGCCAGGTACAGCCCCAGCTGCTCCAGCTCGGCCGGGTAGACCATGCTGGTCAGCTCGCGGAACTGTCGTGAATGGCTCGTCGCTGTGCCCAGCAGTTGCCGCGCGGGTTCGTGGTGGCCGTGCAGCTTCAGCAGTTCGGCGGTCTTGCCCAGCGATGCTTCAATGTCATCGGCAATCCGGCGCAGCGCCAACGCACGCTGGCGCAGGTCCATTTCGTTGGCGATGTGCGCGTTGCGGGAAAAGTCGGCGGCCTGCCGACCGGCCTGGTCGTGGTGCGCGTACTGGTGGTAGTGCTGGCTGATGCGCGAGCCCAGCGCCAGCAGCGCGGTACCGGCTACTGCCACGATCTGCACGGTCATGAAGGTGCGCTCGTCGAACGAGCCGGGCAGGCCACTGCTGGGCGTGCCCACGCTGATCAGCATGTTCAGCAGCGGCACGGCCACCGCCGCGCCACGCCAGCCGTGCATGCAGGTCAGAGCCACTGCAGGCAGGGCCATCAGCAGCTGCAGGCTGGTCTTGGCCGGATCGGAACTGGCGCCGGCCCAGATTGCCGCGCCGCCCAGCAGCAGCATGGCTGCCAGCGATGCCAGCGTCGGCCACTGCCGCCAGCTGGACCAGTCATGGCCCGCACTGCGCTGCGACCACAGCAGAGCCAGCGGGACCACGGTGATGATGGCGATGTAGTCGCCCAGCACGTAGCGCACGGCGGTGCCCAGCACCGGATCGGACGGCGGGGTGGGCCACAGCAGATGGGCCAGGCCCAGCTTCAGTACCACGGTGGCCAGCGCGGCCCACGCGGCGATGGACAGTACCCAGCCTTCACCGGCCGTGGCCAGGCGACGACGGTGCAGGCCCACCACCAGGGCGACCGCCGGTATCAGGCAGGCCGATGCCAGCACCACCCACGGCAGGCCATAGCGGTCGACCATGGGGTAGCGCATCTGCGCGAAGTAGGCGTATTCGCCCAGGATCAGATAGCCCCACAGCCGGGGCGGGCACAGCAGCAGCGCGGCCACGCGGATGCCGGCCGGCAGGTAGAACTGGTCCAGCGAAATCTGCCGGGTGGCCCAGCAGGCAAGCGCATACAGCGCCGCCAGAGCAAGCCCCGCCGGCCGGATACGCACATCCAGGCGAATTCCATTCGTCCACCAGTTCAATCGCAAGCCTCCCTTGCTGCTGCGCGTAAGCGCCACCCAGGCATCGCACCTGGCCCCAGTCCGCGACAGTATCGGCTGACGCGGATGCTTGCAATTGCCTGCAACCGGCGTGCCGCGGCGGCCGGTGCCCACCGCGGGACGCAGGTGCTGACCGGGTTCACACTTTCACATCAGGCGGTTACCACAGGGCGTCGCGCAGCTTGTACCAGGACATGGCCGCCACCAGCAGCGGGGTCCGCAGCAGGCGCCCGCCCGGGAAGGGGGCGTGGTGCAGGCGCTGGTAGACGTCCAGGCGTTCGCTCTGGCCGGCGATCGCCGCGGCGATCACTTCGCCGGCCAGCCCGGCCGCGGCCACGCCGTGGCCGGAAAAGCCCTGCGCGAAGTACAGGGTGGGGTCCAGCCGGCCCCAGTGCGGGGCGCGGTTGCGGGTGATGTCCACGAAGCCGCCCCAGACCTGTTCCAGGCCTACATCGGCCAGCTGTGGGAAGACCTGCTGCATGCGCCGCTGCATCACCCGGCGCAGGCCCGGCGGCGGCAGCGCCGAATAGCTGGCGCGGCCGCCGAACAGCAGGCGGTGGTCGTGGCTGAGGCGGAAGTAGTCCAGCGCCCAGGCGGTGTCTGCCACCGCCATGTTGTTGGCGATCAATGCGCGCGCGCGTTCGGCGCCCAGCGGTGCGCTGGCGCCCACGTAGGTGCCGACCGGCATGATGCGGCGCTCCAGGTCGGGCAACAGGCCCTGCAGCAGCGCGTTGCCCGCCACCACCAGATGGCGGGCGTGCACGCTGCCGGCGGCCGTGTGCAGGGCCGGCGCCGAACCGCGCTGCAGCCGCACCACCGGTGAGCGTTCGTGGATGACCACCCCGGCCGCACGCGCCGCGTCGGCCAGGCCGCGTGCGTAGGCCAGCGGGTGCAGGTGGGCACTGAGTGGGTCGAACATGGCCGCGCGGTAGCGCGGGCTGTCCAGCTGGGCGGCAAGGGTGGGGCGGTCCCACCATTGCATGGGGTAGTCGTAGTGGCGCTGCAGGTGTTCGCAATGCCCCAGCAGCTCGCGCTCGTGGCGGGCGCGGATGGCCACGCTGGCGTGACCTTCCACCCAGTGGCAATCAATGGCATGGCGATCGATGCGCCGGCGCATTGCCTGCACGGCCTCGCGTGACCAGTCGAACAGAAGGCGGGCGTCGGCGCGGCCGACCTCGCGCTCCAGCGTGTCCACTTCGCAGCCGTAGCCCACCAGCGCCTGGCCGCCGTTGCGGCCCGACGCTCCCCAGCCGATCCGCTGCGCTTCCAGCACCACCACCCGGTAGCCGCGTGCGGCCAGTTCCAGCGCGGCGGTCAGGCCGGTGTAGCCGGCGCCCAGCACCGCCACGTCGGCCTGCACCTGGCCTTGCAGGGGTGGCAGTGGCGACGGCTCGGGCAAGCTGGCCGCGTACCAGCTGGGCGGGAAGGCCGCGCTCACAGAGGCCCTCGCAGGCGTACGGTGGGCGGTTCGGACGGGGCAGGGGAGGCGCTGTTCACCCGCGTAGTTTCGCCCAGCGGCGTGCCCGTGGACGTGATGGCGACGGCTTGCCGCCCTGGCCACGGCGCAGGTACCGTGCAGGCACGCCAAGGAGTCCTGCATGCGCCGCCTGCCCGCGGTGGGCCTGCCCACCGACAGCACCGTCATGGGCCACCATCGTTTCGCGGTGGCTGGCGAAAAGTACGTCCGCGCACTGGTGGACGCCGCCGAGGTGACGCCGTGGCTGCTCCCCAGCCTGCAACCGCCGTTGCCTGCCGCAGACTGGCTGCAGGATCTGGACGGGCTGCTGCTGACCGGCGCGGTCAGCAACATCGAGCCGCAGCACTACGAAGGCGGGCGCACCTGGCCGGGAAACCCGCATGACCCGGCGCGCGATGCCAACGCGTTCGCGCTGCTGCAGGTCGCCCTTGCGCTGGACCTGCCGGTGCTGGCGGTCTGCCGTGGCTTCCAGGAACTGAATGTCAGCCTGGGCGGCAGCCTGCACCCGCAGGTACATGCCGTGCCGGGCCTGGCCGACCATCGTGAAGATCCGCAGGCCGCGGTCGAGGTGCAGTACGGGCCGGCGCACAGCGTGCAACTGGTCGCCGGCGGCTGGCTTTCACAGTGGCACGGCGGCGACACGGCGCAGGTCAATTCGGTGCACGGGCAGGGCATTGCGCGGCTGGCACCGGCGCTGCAGGTCGAGGCCACCGCCAGCGATGGTCTGGTCGAAGCCGCACGCAGTGGCCACCACCGCTTCGTGCTGGGCGTACAGTGGCACCCGGAGTGGCGTGTCACGCAGACGCCGTTCTATCACGCTATTTTCCGTGCTTTCGGCCAAGCTTGCCGTCAGTACCAACAGAAACGACTGGATGCCCGATGAGTTCCCGACCGCGCCCGCGCAAGACGGCCACGCCCCACGAGCCGCAGGAAAGCAGCCTGCTGCGCTGGCTGAAGGAACGGCGCATCACCGAAGTGGAATGCCTGGTGCCGGACATCACCGGCAACGCGCGCGGCAAGATCATTCCCGCCGACAAGTTCTCGCACGACTACGGCACGCGCCTGCCCGAGGGCATCTTCGCCACCACCGTCACCGGCGAATTTCCCGATGACTACTACGACCTGACCTCGCCGTCGGACTCGGACATGATGCTGCGCCCGGACCCGGACACGGTGCGCATGGTGCCGTGGGCGGCCGATGCCACCGCGCAGGTCATCCATGACTGTTACACCAAGAGCGGCGAGCCGCACGAGCTGGCCCCGCGCAACGTACTGCGCCGCGTGCTGGCCGCCTATGCCGAACTGGGCCTGCGCCCGGTGGTGGCACCGGAACTGGAATTCTTCCTGGTGCAGAAGAACACCGACCCGGACTTCCCGCTGCTGCCGCCGGCCGGCCGCTCCGGGCGCCCGGAAACGGCGCGGCAGTCGTACTCGATCGATGCGGTGAACGAATTCGATCCCATCCTTGACCTGATGTACGACTACGCCGATGCCATGAAGCTGGACGTGGACACCTTGATCCACGAATCCGGCGCGGCGCAGCTGGAGGTCAACTTCACCCATGCCGATGCGATGGACCTGGCCGACCAGGTATTCCTGTTCAAGCGCACCATGCGCGAGGCGGCCATGCGCCACGGCGTGTACGCCACCTTCCTGGCCAAGCCGATGGAAAACGAACCGGGCAGTGCCATGCACATCCACCAGAGCCTGGTGCGGGTGAGCGACGGCAGCAACGTGTTCGCCGGCGAAACCCACGCCGAAGGTGAGTTCAGCCCGGTATTCGGCCACTACCTGGGCGGCCTGCAGAAATACGTGCCGCAGGCGATGGCCTTCTTCGCCCCCAACGTCAATTCCTACCGTCGCCTGGTGTTCGGCGAAGTCTCGCCCAGCAATGTGCACTGGGGCTATGACAACCGCACCTGCGGTCTGCGCGTGCCGCTGGACACGCCGGAAAACATGCGGGTGGAAAGCCGCTTCGCCGGTTCCGATGCCAACCCCTACCTGGCGATGGCCGCGACCCTGGCCTGCGGCCTGCTCGGTATCCGCGAGCGGCTGGCCCCGGACGCGCCGGTGACCGGCAGCGCCAAGGAGCTGGGCTACAACCTGCCGCGCTCGCTGGGCGAAGCGCTTGATGGGCTGGAACAGTGCAGTGAGCTGCAGGCCCTGCTGGGCGAGCGCTTCTGCCGCGCCTACATCTCGGTCAAGCGCAAGGAATACGAGACCTTTTTCCGGGTGATCAGCTCCTGGGAGCGTGAGTTCCTGCTGTTGAACGTGTGAAGACCCGCAATTGATGAATGAGCCGCCGGGGGGTAGGCTGGCACCCGTCGCCGGCCCGGCCGGCCCCCCACCCGCATTCTGGAGCACCCGATGAAGCTGCGTATCCTCACGCTCGGCCTGGCCTCCGCCTTGCTCGCCGCCTGTGGCGGCGGTGGCAACGGTGGCGCGCAGGACAGCAAGGTCCTGAACGTCTACAACTACAGCGACTACATCGCCGAAGACACCATCCCCAACTTCGAGAAGGAGAGCGGGACGAAGGTCACCTACGATGTGTTCGACAGCGACGAGATGGTCGAAACCAAGCTGCTGGCCGGCAACAGCGGCTATGACGTGGTGGTGCCCACGCTGAACTTCTTCGGCCGCCAGATCCAGGCCGGCGTGTTCCTGCCGTTGGACAAGAGCAAGATTCCGAACCTGGCCAACCTGGACCCGTCGGTGATGCAGCGCATCGCCACCCAGGACCCGGACAACAAGTACGGCGTGCCGTACATGATCGGCACCACCGGCATCGGCTACAACGTGGACATGCTGAAGGAGCGTTTCGGCGGCAGCGCCGACATCGCCAACAGCTGGGACCTCATCTTCAAGCCGGAAAACATCGCGAAGATGAAGGACTGCGGCGTGACCATCCTGGACACGCCGGCCGACATGATCCCGATCGCCCTGCATTACCTGGGCCTGGACCCGCACAGCGGCGACCCGGCCGAACTGCAGAAGGCCGCCGACCTGCTGAAGTCGATCCGCCCGTACGTGCAGAACTTCCACTCCTCGCAGTACGTGGGCTCGCTGGCCAACGGCGGCACCTGCCTGGTGGTGGGCTGGTCGGGTGACATCATCCAGGCCCGCGACCGCGCCGAAGAAGCCAGCAACGGCGTGCACGTGGCTTATTCGATCCCCAAGGAAGGCGCCCCGCAGTGGTTCGACATGCTGGCCATCCCCAAGGACGCCAAGCACCCCGAAGCCGCCTACGCCTTCATCAACTACCTGCTGGAACCGAAGGTTGCCGCAGCCAACACCAACTTCATCCACTACGCCAACCCGGTGACCGCCGCCACCCCGCTGGTGGACGAAGCGATCCGCACCGACCCGACCATCTACCCCCCGGCCGACGTCGCCGCGAAGATGTTCACCTACTCGATCAACACCCCGGAAACCGACAAGCTCTACACCCGCCTGTGGACCGAAGTGAAGACCGGCAAGTAGGTGCCAACCGTTGGTCGGCACGCTTTCCAGGAGGGCCGCCCAACGGTCGGCCCCCCCCAGATAAAGAAAAGGGAGGGCAAGG
>NZ_JACVUD010000032.1:0-42606 GCF_016624905.1 Stenotrophomonas sp. S49
CCCCCCCCCCCCTCCGCCGCCACCCCCACCGCCGCGTGACGGCGGGGGAAGGGAGGTGGAGATTTCCACCTCAGAATCAAACCGGTCGTTTCCCTGCCAGGTGTAGTCGGCGCAGACAATGCCGTTGCAAACAGTAAGGCGATCTCCCGGTGCAAGCGAGTTCGCAATCGACCAAACACTGTCACCTCGCGGGGCGAGTTGGGACTTCTCCCTCAGCAGCGTTCGAAAACTGACCGGACGCATACGCTCGTTCCAAATCTCCGATGGCGGAGATGTTTCCCTGGTCGGCGAGCTCGTGCAGATAGGTCGAAGCGTTATGCTTCCAGTTGCTCAATTTTTCGGGGTCTTGAATTACTTTGTTCAGCGATCCAAGTGTTTCTTCTGGAGATAGCGCGTAAGCGTGCATTGCTTCTTGTGAACCCATCGCAGCGGATCGGGATAGCCAGTCGCCTTCGTAGATATCCTTAGTAAGAATGAGCGATTCGCATTCTTTGAGGATTCTCTCCGTTTTCTCCAGAAACCATTTCCCAGCGCCTACGGCGGCCGAGGATTCCGAAAGATCGTCAGCGCGCGATGAGTTGAACGTCCGGCACTCTGAGATAGCTAGGTGGATCTCATATGCCGCATTTGCATCGCCGCGCTCCATTCTTTGCATCAACTGTCGGACATGAAGCAACGCATCGCCATGTGGGCGCAGCTCGCGCGGTCTGATGATCTCGTACGCTCTCGGCCCCAAGGGCCGGAAGGAACCCAAAGGAATTTTCTTGTCGATTTCCAAGCGGTGTG
This sequence comes from Stenotrophomonas sp. S49, assembly GCF_016624905.1. Classification (NCBI taxonomy): domain Bacteria; kingdom Pseudomonadati; phylum Pseudomonadota; class Gammaproteobacteria; order Lysobacterales; family Lysobacteraceae; genus Stenotrophomonas; species Stenotrophomonas sp. S49. The sequence goes on from NZ_JACVUD010000032.1 coordinate 787, forward strand.
CTGTCGACCCCGCTGAAGCAGGCATCTCCCCGCCCGTCGACTGTTCTGCGGCCTGCACGCCAGCGCTGGTGACATTCAGGGAGACGGCATCACGAGGAGTGTGGAACTCAAAGCTATACAAGGCGGCTCCCGCGATTCCGATGGCCATCGCCGTGGCGATGGAAATCCCGATTCTCTGCTTTCGCATCCTTTCCTCCGTCTCAATTGGGTCGATAATGATTGCAGAGTCCAAGGGCCGGATCCCAACGGACGCCACTGACGCGGTTCTCATTTGGAATTCCATGGAGGGAGAATGCTCGACGGGCATTGCGCGGCGCGTCGCAACGCAGGTCAGGGGGGGCGAAATTCAACTAATTGATCGTTTGTCTGAAAGTGGCAAATCCGACAGTGCCGTGAACGTCGTCGCGGAAAGCACAATTTCCTACTGGAATGCGCGGAAGAAGCGCGTCTGCGATGTAGTTTTTTTCCTGCCCGGTCGTAGCCACTGCTTCCGCCCAAGAGCACTTGGAAGCTGTGATTACGTGGGTGCGGAATGGAATTGCTGGGAAGATCACTGTGCCGCCCTGCGCAGCAGGCAGTGCCTAGCTCAAATACGCCTACGCCGTCGCTGACCCCCGCTGCTGCACCGCCGCGAGTGGTGTCACACGCCTCTGGCTAGACTGTGCTTCTTTTTCGTTCGCAGGAGGCTCCCATGGCCCATCCCATTTCCGTCACCCTGATTGGTGTGCCGACCGACGTGGGCGCGGGCCATCGCGGGGCGCGGCTGGGGCCGGAAGCCCTGCGCGTGGCCGGCCTGCCCGAGGCGCTGGCTGCGCGTGGCGTGGACGTGCGCGACCTGGGCAACCTGGACGGCCCGCGCAACCCGTGGACGGCGCCAGTGGCCGGTTACCGCCACCTGGATGAAGTGGTGGCCTGGAACCGGGCGCTGATGGAGGCCAGCTACGCCGAACTGCAGGCCGGGCGCATGCCGATCATGCTGGGCGGCGACCATTGCCTGGGCATCGGTTCGATCACCGCCGTGGCCCGCTGGTGCCGCGAACAGGGCAAGACCCTGCGCGTGCTGTGGCTGGATGCGCATTCGGATTTCAACACCAGCGATGTCACCCCATCGGGCAACATCCATGGCATGCCGGTGGCCTGCCTGTGCGGCCTGGGCCCGGACGAACTGACCCGGCTGGGCGGCAGCGCCCCGGCCATCGCCCCCACCCAGGTGCACCAGATCGGCATCCGTTCGGTGGACCCGGACGAGAAGCGTCTGATCAAGACCCACCGGGTTGATGTGTACGACATGCGCTACATCGATGAGAACGGCATGAAGCGCACGGTGGAAGCGGCGCTGGCCGGTGTCGATGAAAACACCCACCTGCACGTCAGCTTCGACGTGGATTTCCTGGACCCCAGCATCGCCCCCGGCGTGGGCACCACCGTGCCGGGCGGGGTGAACTACCGCGAGGCCCAGCTGGTGATGGAAATGATTGCCGACAGCGGCCGCATGGGCTCGCTGGACATCGTGGAACTGAACCCGCTGCTGGACAACCACAACACCACCGCCGAGCTGGCCGTGGACCTGGTGGAGAGCCTGTTCGGCAAATCCACCCTGATGCGCGACTGAGCCTGCCTGCCGCAGTCTGAATGGCCCGCCGCGCCGTTCACACTCGCTCCACGCCGTTGCCGCCAGATTGCACGTCAAGCGACGGCGGTGCCTTCGGGTAGCGCCGCCAACCGACAGAATCCGACCCGCGATGTGCGCGGTGTAGCGGCCAACCCAAGGAGAAGCTCATGAAGCGTGTAGTTGCCCTGATGCTGTTGTCGATGTTCTCGGTGGCCATGCTGTCCGGCTGCAATACCGTTGCCGGTGCCGGCAAGGATGTGCAGAAGGCTGGCGAAAAGGTCGAGGATGCCGCCAAGGGCAACTGAGCCCGCGGTGGTGCGACACACGGAAAGGCCGGGCATGCCCCGGCCTTTTTCGTGCGCGCGTGCAGGCACCATGCACGGCGCTGGGTAGTGAACCATTCAAGCAGGTGAGCATGCTTTTCATGGTGGGTTGACCGCTGTTCAACAGGCAGTGCGCGAAGCTGGAGGCACGGTAAGAACGCCGTTGCAACCAAGGATTCCAGCAATGAACAAAGACATCATTTCCGGCAAGTGGTCGCAGCTGAAGGGCAAGGCCCAGGCCAAGTGGGGCGATCTGACCAACGATGATTTCGATGTGGCAGAAGGCAACGCCGAGTATCTGGCCGGCCGTCTGCAGGAACGCTATGGCTGGGCGAAGGACCGTGCCGAGAAGGAAGTCAGCGAGTTCTCGGACAGCGTGCGCAAGGATTACCCGGACTTCAGGTAAGTCCCGCGCTCAGAGACTTGAGCGTCCCCACAGCCCGACGCCCGCGCTGAAATGGTGCGGGCGTCGTGCTGTGTGCGCTCAGCGCGCCGGCGGATCGGGCACGTAGCGGTTGGGGAAGGCCTGCGGTTCCTGTGGCAGGCGCGACGGTGCATCCAGGCGGACGCCGCGTGCGCGCAGGTTGCGGGCACTGTCGTAGCGCAGCTGCACCACCTGGGCGGGCGTGCGGCTGGCACGCTCGAACTGGGTGTCGCGGACCTGCGAGTACTCGCGCTCGCCATGGCCTGTGCCCAGTGCCGGTGCTTGACTGCGCGCCTTGCTGGACGTGCTGCGTTCCATGCGGCTGGCGGTGGCATCGGCCGCTGCCGATTCGGCTGCAGCGGCGGGTGCGGCGGGGGCCGGCAGCGGCACATGGCGCAACGGCGGCCGCGGGGTGGGGCGCCAGCGGTAGGCCTCTTCGAACACCGCCATGCCTACCACCCCGATGTTGTCCGGCCGACCGGTGCGGCTGGCGTAGCTGCCGCCGGGGCTGCTGAAGACGAACTGGGCCACCTCGTCCTGGCTCTTGCGCCAGCCGGTGATGTCCGCGCTCTGGCCCGGATCGAGCACGTAGCCGGTCTGCGACGGATCGGCATCTTCGCCGGAAATGGCATTGATGCCGTCCACCGACAGCACCACCAGCACCCGCCGGGGGCTGTCGTTGTACAGGCGAACCGCATAGCGGTGGCCGCGTTCCCCCGCCACCCAGCGCTGGCCGTCGGCGGCGTAGCTGCGCAGTTCGGTATCGCGGTCGCGGTCCACCAGCACCATGCGCACTGGCTGTTGCGGGTAGGGGGCCGGCAGTGGCGGGGCGGGCCGGAAGCCGGCCAGGGGCAGGATCAGCAGCAGGGGCAGCAGGCGCTTCATGGCAGGTCTCCGGTGGGCTCGGGTGAACAAACGCGTGGCCAGCCACAACGGGGTTGGCCCGGCACGCGGTAAACTGGCCCCGTTCATCGAAGGTTTCCGCACGCAGTCATGACGACCCGAGTCCTTACCGGTATCACCCCCTCCGGCACGCCCCACCTGGGCAACTACGTTGGCGCCATCCGCCCGGCGATCGCCGCCAGCCGCGCGCCGGATATCGAAAGCTTCTTTTTCCTGGCCGACCTGCACAGCCTGATCAAGGCCCAGGACCCGCAGCGCACCCAGCGCGCGACCCTGGAAATCGCCGCCAGCTGGCTGGCCTGCGGCCTGGACCCGGAACACGTGTGGTTCTACCGGCAGAGCGATATCCGCGAAACCACCGAACTGATGTGGTTCCTGACCGCCATCGCCAGCAAGGGCATCCTCAATCGTGCCCATGCCTACAAGGCCGCGGTGGACAAGAACCGCGAGGAAGGCGTGGATGAAGATGCCGGCGTGAGCGCCGGTCTGTTCATGTACCCGGTGCTGATGGCCGCCGACATCCTGATCTTCAAGGCCAACCAGGTACCGGTGGGCCGCGACCAGATCCAGCACATCGAAATGGCGCGCGATTTCGCCCAGCGCTTCAACCATGTGTACGGCAAGGAGTATTTCCCGCTGCCCGAGGTGGTGATCGACGAGCAGGTGGCCACCCTGGCCGGCCTGGATGGTCGCAAGATGAGCAAGAGCTACCACAACACCATTCCGCTGTTCGCCCCGCGCGACGAGCTGAAGAAGCTGGTGTTCTCGATCCTGACCGATTCGCGCGCACCGGGCGAACCGAAGGACACCGAAGGTTCGGCGCTGTTCCAGATGTACCAGGCGTTCGCCACCGCCGAGCAGACCGCTGCGTTTGCCCAGGCCTTTGCCGAGGGCATCGGCTGGGGCGATGCCAAGCAGCAGCTGTTCGAGCGTATCGACAGCGAACTGTCGCCGCTGCGCGAGCGCTACAACGCGCTGATGGCCGAGCCGGAAAAGATCGAAGCGCTGCTGAAGCGCCGTGGCCAGCAGCTGCGCGAACAGCTGGCCATGCCGCTGCTGGACGAACTGCGCCACGCCGTGGGCCTGCGCGATCTGTCCAGCGCCGGCGATATCGCCAGCGAAGACGCCGGCGTGGCCCGCGTGGCCCCGCCGCTGTTCAAGCAGTACCGCGAGAAGGACGGCCGCTTCTACTTCAAGCTGACCGCCGGCGACGGCACGCTGCTGATCCAGAGCGAAGGCTTCGATTCGCCGCGTGATGCCGGCCAGCTGATTGCCGTGCTGAAGCAGGCCGAGCAGGGCGATGCCCTGCAGAGCGAGCTGTTCAAGCTGGAAGCCGACGTAGAGGCGGTGCTGGCGGCACTGGCGGCGCTGCGCGCCGAGTAACGTGGGCCTTGTAGCGTCGAGCTTGCTCGACTTCGCCCTGATGTAGAGTCGAGCCATGCTCGACTGCTGTTGATCCGCCAGTCGAGCAAGCTCGACTCTACAAAAAGGGCCGTCGAGCAAGCTCAACGCTACGTACCACGTGCAAAGATAGGGGGAGTCTGCAATGGCCTGGTTGTCGCTGCTGCTGTTCCTGCCATGGTTCCTGCTGCTGGGCAGCCTGTTCTGGCTGTTTCCGCGCCAGCCGCGCAGCCTGCGGCGGCGCGTGTTCGACAGCGCCAGCCTGGTGCTGGCCTTCCTGCTGAGCATCGTGGCCATGCTGTGGGGCCACCATATCGGCCTGGCGCAGGCCGGTGCCGGCCCGATCTGGCCGCAGGTGCTGGCGGTGCTGTACGCCTACGGCGCGTTCCTGGCGGTGCTGGTGCTGGCGCTGCTGCTGCGGCCGAGGTACCTGGAACGGTAGAGTCGACCGTTGGTCGACTGCGCTCCTGCAGGGCATTGCCAAAAATCCGCGCTTCGCGCGAAGTCGACTGACAGTCGACTCTACCCCCGGCCCCCGTGCCCCTCCGACCAAAGCCGCATCGAACCGCGCCCCTGCGGCGGCCTACCATGGGCATCTGTTCCTGATCCCGCCAGGTGCGTGCCGATGACCGCCGACCCCAGCATCCACACCATCGATACCGGTTTCCAGCGGGCGCAGTTCGATGCTGCCTACCTGATCGTGGAAAACGGTCGCGCCGCCTTCGTCGACTGCGGTACCGGTCTGTCGGTACCGGCGATGCTGCAGGCGTTGGCCGATGCCGGGCTGGGCCCGGAGGCGGTGGACTGGCTGCTGCTGACCCACGTGCATCTGGACCACGCTGGCGGCGCCGGCCTGCTGATGCAGCAGCTGCCCAATGCCCGTGCCGTGCTGCACCCGCGCGGCGCGCCGCACATGATCGACCCCACCCGGCTGATTGCCGGCGCCACCGCGGTGTATGGCGCCGAGGAAATCGCGCGCAGCTACGGCCGCATCGCGCCCATTGCCGAACACCGCGTGGTGGTGGCCGACGATGGCCACCGCATCGATCTGGCCGGCCGCGAGCTGTTGTTGCTGCACACCCCCGGCCATGCGCTGCACCACTATTGTGTGTGGGATGCGCGCAGCCGCAGCTGGTTCACTGGCGATACCTTCGGTATTTCCTACCGCGAACTGGACAGCGCCAAAGGCGCCTTCATCTTCCCGACGTCCTCGCCGGTGCAGTTCGATCCCGAGGCCATGAAGGCGTCGATCCAGCGCATGCTGGCGCACGACCCGCAGGCGATGTACCTGACCCACTACGGGCGGGTGCAGCACGTGCCGGCGCTGGCGGCCGATCTGATCGAACAGATCGATGCCATGGCCACCATCGGCCGCCAATGCGACGGGCGGCCCGATCGCCACCGCTGCCTGCTGGCGGCATTGCAGGCGCTGTACCTGGAACGCGCGCAGGCGCATGGCTGCGCGCTGGACCAGGCCGCGGTGGCCGAGGTGCTGGCCATGGATATCGAATTGAACGCGCAGGGCCTGGCCTGCTGGCTGGACCGCGTGCGTCGCTGAACGCAACGCACGCCGTCATCGCACTGTCACGCTACACTTCAGGGCATCCCTTCCTGCCGTGGTATTGCCGTGAATCCGATGCGCGTGTTGCTGCTGTCGTCCTGCCTGTTCGTCGGGGGCCTGGCCCATGCGGCCAATGATCTGCCCGGTGGCGGCATCGATCCGCAGGCGCTGTCGCGCCACGTGCGCGTGCTGGCCTCGGACGAGTTCGAGGGCCGCGCCCCGGCCACGGCAGGCGAAGAGCGCACCGTGCAGTACCTGATCGAACAGTTCCGCAGCTATGGCCTGCAGCCCGGTGGCGCCGATGGCAGCTGGGTGCAGCCGGTGCCGCTGGTGCGCGCGCAGCTGGATGGCGCGGCCAAGGCCAGCCTGGCCCTGAAGGGCGGCACCCGCGCGCTGGTGAACGGCGAAGACGTGACCCTGCAGAGCCTGCAGCCGCGCAAGCGCGTGCAGATCAAGAACGCACCGCTGGTGTTCGTCGGCTATGGCATCGATGCGCCGGAACGCCACTGGAACGATTACAAGGATGTGGATCTGCACGGCAAGATTGCCGTGGTGCTGATCAACGATGCCGACTTCGAAGCCGAAGCGCCGGGTGCGTTCGACGGCAAGGCGGTGACCTACTACGGCCGCTGGACCTACAAGTTCGAAGAAGCCGCGCGCCGAGGCGCCGAGGGCGTGCTGATCGTGCACGAGACCGCACCGGCCGCCTACGGCTGGGCCACGGTGAAGAGTTCGGGCACCTCGCCGCTGTTCGACATCGAGCGCAGCAACGCCGAAGCGATGGCCCAGCACACGCCGCTGCGTGGCTGGATGCAGCGCTCGCTGGCCGAGGCGATCTTCGCCGACGCCGGCCTGGATTTCGACGCCGAGAAGCGCAAGGCCATGCAGGCCGACTTCCGCCCGGTGCTGCTGGACAACGCCCGTCTCAGCGCGGAATTCGCACTGAAGCGCGAGCAGGTGGTGACCCGCAACGTGGTGGCCAAGCTGCCCGGTGGCGAGCACGGCGATGAAGCCGTGATCTTCTCGGCGCACTGGGATGCCTTCGGCATCGGCCAGCCCGACGCCAAGGGCGACCGCATTCGGCGTGGTGCAATCGACAACGCCACCGGCGTGGCCACAGTGCTGGAACTGGGCCGGGTGTTTGCCGCCGGCCCGCAGCCGCAGCGCACGCTGTTCTTCGTGGCCCTGACCGCTGAAGAAAAGGGCCTGCTGGGCGCCAGCTACTACGCGGCGCACCCGCTGGCACCGCTGGAAAAGACCGCCGCCGTGCTGAACATCGAAATGTTCAGCCCCGATGGCGCCACCCGCGATATTGCCTCGTGGGGCAAGGGCCGCGTGTCGCTGGAAGGGGATCTGGAACGCGTCGCCAAGGCCCGCGGCCGCAGCTACAGCCCCGATCCGAACCTGGAAGCCGGCTTCTTCTACCGCGCTGACCACTTCGCCTTCGCCCGCCTGGGCGTGCCGGCCATCACCATCGGCCCGGGCCTGGACAAGCTGGAAGGCGGCGTGGAAGCCGGCCGCGCGCTGCGCGAGAAGTACTTCGCCGACTGCTACCACCAGGCCTGCGATGCCTGGACCCCCAGCTGGGACCCGGCCGGCCATGCCGCCGATACCCTTCTGGTGTACGACCTGGGCGCCGAACTGGCCAACAGCCGCCGCTGGCCGACCTGGGAAGAAGCGTCCGAATTCCGCGGCGCCCGCGAGAAGAGTGAAGCCGCCCGCCGCTGATGGTGGGAGGCGGGATCGGCCGTGGTGGCGTGGGGATGACATGCCGCCATGACGCCTGCGGTACGGCAACGGCGCCGTGATGCCTGCGGTACGGCATCGGCGCCGTGACGCCTGCAATATGGCATCGGCGGCACGACGTCGGTGATACGGCATCGGCGCCATGACGCCTGCGGTAGAGTCGACTCTACCCAGCCGCCATCAATCGCGCCTCCGTTACCGGCGGCCGCGTAGCAGCCGCCATGCGCCCCAGGCACTGGCGAGCAGGGCAACTACATACAGCCCTGCCCGCGGCCCCGAGGCAAGCGCACGGCCGGGATTCTCACCGCGATGCAGTTGCAGGTTCATGGGCGTGGTATCGCCGCCCAGCACCGTGGCCACTGCCGCCAGCAGGGCAAGGCAGAACAGCAGCAGGGCGATGCCGAAACCGATACGTGGCCATTGGGCCTGCGCGGGTGGGCGTCGCAGCAGCCAGGCCAGCATCGTGGCCAGGGCTGTGCCCAAGGCCACCCACATCAGCGGGGTGGCCGGGTAAACCGCAGCCACCGGCATTGCACCGGTGGCTGCCATCAGAACCGCACCGTTACTTGCGGGTGCCGTCGAGCCAGTTCGGGCCCTTGTTGGTGAGGAAGAACACATAGACCACCAACGATACCGCGATCGTGGCGGTCACGTAGATGGCGAACCAGTCGACGTGGCCGGTCTTCAGCGCGCCCTGGTACAGCAGCGGCGCGGTGCCACCAAACAGCGAATTGGCCAGCGCGTAGCCCAGGCCCACGCCCAGTGCACGAATGTGGGCGGGGAACAGTTCGGCCTTCACCACGGCGTTGATGGAGGTGTAGCCGGTGAGGATGACGAAGCCCAGCGCCAGGGTCAGGAAGGCGAGGGTGGCATCATGCTGGTGCGGCAGCTGGGTGATCAGGTACCAGCTGTACAGCACGCCGCCCACGCCGAAGAACACCAGCAGGCTCTTGCGGCCGATGATGTCCGACAGCCAGCCGCCCACCGGCTGCAGCACCATCAGGAACGTCAGCACGCCCAGGTTGACCAGGGTGGCGGTCATCGGGTCGTCGGCGGCGAACGCGCTCTGGATCATCTTCGGGCCGTTCACCGAGTAGGTGTAGAAGGCAATGGTGCCGCCGGCGGTGATCAGGAAGCACAGCAGCAGCGGGCGCCACTGGTGCACGAACAGTTCGTACATGGAACCGGACTTCTTCGCCTTGCCTTCGCGCGCGGCCTCGATCGACGATTCTTCCATCGTCTCGTCCATGCCACGGCGCAGCCAGAACACCACCACGGCAGCGATACCGCCGATGCCGAAGGCGATGCGCCAGCCGAACTCGGAGATTTCCGGCTTGCCCCAGAAGTTCAGCATCAGGAACAGGGTGAGCTGGGCCAGCACATGGCCACCGACCAAGGTGACGTAGTGGAACGAGGACAGGAAGCCGCGGCGGCCGGGAATGGCAGCCTCGGACATGTAGGTGGCGCTGGCGCCGTACTCACCACCGGTGGCAAAGCCCTGCAGCAGGCGCGCGAACAGCAGGATGATCGCCGCCCAGATGCCGATGCTGGCCGCGGTGGGGGTAATGGCGATCAGGAACGAGCAGACGGCCATAAGCGTGACCGACACAGTGAGCGCCAGACGGCGGCCATGGCGGTCGGCGAAGCGGCCGAAGAACCAGGCACCGATGGGGCGCATCAGGAACGTGGCGGCGAAGATCGCCCACACGTACATGGTGGAGTTCTTGTCTTCGGGCGAGAAGAACTGCGATTCGAAGTACACGGCGAACACCGAGTACACGTAGACGTCATACCACTCCACCAGATTGCCGGCGGAGCCTTTGAGGGTATTGGAGATCGACCGGCGCAGCGCGGCGCCGTCGGTGCTGGGGACAGCGGAATGGGACGTGGTGCTCATCCGGTTGGGGATCCTCGATGCGGCGCTTCCGTGCGGGAAAGATCGGTGCCAGCCGCGCGCGGGGCGCTGGCGGTCAGCCTCCTGGGTACTGCATCCCATGTCAACGCCAGGTGCCGGAACAGGCGGGGCAGGGCATGGGACCGCACAGGATGACAGCGGCGAGGGGGAGGGACCATAGCTAGATCGTCGTACGCGATGCGGCCGAACCCACTAGAATCCTGCTTCCCCCGGCTTTCTGGTGCGTCATGTCGGCTCCCCCTGCTTCTTCTGCGGCTGCCCCCCGGGGCGGCCTTGTCGCGTTGGCACTGCTGCTGGTCTACGTGGTCTGGGGGTCCACCTACCTGGGCATCGCCAAGGCCCTGCACGGCGGCGCGCTGCCGCTCACGATGGTCTCTGGCAGCCGATTCATCATTGCCGGCGGGCTGATGTACCTGGCCCTGCGGGTGTTCTGGAAGCTGCCCCGGCCGACCCTGCGGCAGTGGCGCAACCTGGTCATCATGGGCGTGACCATGCTGGTGCTGGGGAACGGCATGGTGGTGTTGGCCGAACGCGAGGTGTCGTCGGGCCTGGCCGCCACGGCGGTGGCCTCGGTGCCGCTGTGGATGGCGCTGTTTTCCGCGCTGCGCGGCCAGCACGCCAGCCGTGGCGAGTGGCTGGGCATCGCGGTGGGCTTCGTCGGCGTGGTGTGGCTGAACGCGGGCAGCAGCCTGACCGCTTCGCCCACCGGGCTGGTGCTGCTGCTGATCGCGCCGATCGGCTGGGCGTTCGGTTCGGTCTGGGCGCGCGGGCTGGATCTGCCTGGCCCGTTCATGACCGCTGCCGGGCAGATGCTGTGCGGTGGCGTGCTGCTGGTGCTGATCGGCCTGGCCGTGGGCGAACGCCCGACCACCCTGCCCGATACCGGTGGCCTGCTGGCAATGGCTTACCTGTGCGTGTTCGGCTCCATCGTGGCCTTCACTGCGTATGTCTGGCTGCTGCACAACGTGCGCCCGGCGCTGGCCGGCAGCTATGCCTACGTGAACCCGGTGATCGCGGTGCTGCTGGGCGCGGCATTGAACGGGGAGCGCTTCGGCTGGCGCGATTTCCTGGCCATGGCGGTCATCCTGCTGGGCGTGGTGGTGCTGACCATGGCCCGGACCCGAAACAAGTGAACTGACGAAGTGAGCATGACGCAGTGAGCATCGACGAAAAAGAACAACGCCGCGGCCTGCTGGTCACCGCCTCCACCTTCGTGCTGTGGGGGCTGGTGCCGGTGTACTGGCACCTGCTCAACGAGGTGCCTTCGTTCCAGATCATCGCCCACCGCATCATCTGGTCCACCGTGCTGGTGGTGGCCTGGCTGCTGCTGAGCGCACGCCTGGGCTGGTGGCAGAAGATCGCCGCGCAGCCGCGCGCGTTGCCGATCCTGGCCGTATCCAGCCTGACCATTGCCTTCAACTGGGGCCTCTACATCTGGGCGGTGAACGCCGGCCATGTGATCGAAACCAGCCTGGGCTACTTCATCAATCCGCTGGTGAACGTGCTGCTGGGCGTGCTGGTGCTGAAGGAACGGCTGCGCCGCCTGCAGTGGGTGGCAGTGGGCATGGCTGCGGTGGGCGTGGCCTGGCTGACCATCGATGCGGGCACGCCGCCATGGATCGCGCTGGGCCTGGCCTGCTCGTTCGGGCTGTACGGGCTGCTGCGCAAGCTGGTGTCGGTCGATCCGGTGGCCGGCCTGGGCGTGGAGAGCCTGTACCTGTTCCTGCCGGCGCTGGGCTTTGCGATCTGGGCCGAGAACGGCCACGGCGGCGCGTTCTTCCACGGCTGGGGCTGGCGCAACGATCTGCTGCTGGTGTTCGGCGGGGTGGTGACAGCCGTGCCGTTGATCGGCTTCGCCTACGGGGTGAAGCGCATTCCGCTGTCGCTGGTCGGCATCCTGCAGTACATCGCGCCCAGCCTGCAGCTGCTGCTGGGCGTGTTCTTCTTCCATGAAGCATTCGATACCGGCAAGGCGATTGGGTTTGCGGTGATCTGGGCCGGACTGGTGCTGTTCGTGGCCGAGAACGTGCGGGCGATGCGCGCAGCGCGGGGTCGGATCCCTTCGCAGCGCGAAGGGCTCTGACCCCAGGACCGCGGAAAAAAGAACGGCGCCCCGAGGGGCGCCGTTCTGCTTCCATCTCCGGCCAGGAGAGAGTTGGCCGGAACGGGAACGCGGGTGCAGTGCTTAGAAGCGCTGCTGGTACTTCATGTACATGAAACGACCGATGTCGAAGCCGCCGTAGTAGACGAAGCTGCTGTTCGGCTGGCTGTACATGATCGGACCCTGGTGGTCGAACACGTTGTTCAGGCCCAGCGACACGGTGCCATCCCACGGCAGGGCGTAACGCACCTGCAGGTCGTGGAAGGTGTTCGAACCCACCTTGTTGGTCGGCGAGGCATCGGTGTAGGCCGAGCTGAAGCCCGGCATGTTGCACTCGTCCATGTAGGAGCACTTCTCCTTCATGCTGGAGTAGTAGCGCGCGGTCCAACCGATGCCCAGGTTGCCGTACTGCCAGTCCAGGTTGAAGGTCGAACGCACGCGGAAGTTGCCGCCCCAGCTGGTCAGCTGTTCCACCGGAGTGGTCGCGGCGTTGTCGTTACGCTGCTCCAGGTAGTCGGTGTAGGTGGTGTTCCAGGTGACGGCGAACTTGCCGAACGCGGTTTCCGGCAGGCGGTAGCGCGCGCTGATGTCATAGCCGGCGGTTTCGCGGTAGCCGGCGTTGACCAGCGAACGGTCCAGCGCATTGACCTGGCCGTTGCTGCCGCGGGTGAAGCGGCCGCACGCAGCGTCCGAACCCTGCACGTAGCACTGTTCCAGGATGTTGGTGGCCGACTCGCCAACGATGGCGTTGTCGATGCGGATCTTCCACCAGTCCAGGCTCAGGTCCAGGCCCTGCACGAAGTCGGGGCTGTAGACTAGGCCGACGGTCCAGGTCTTGGCGGTTTCCGGCTTCAGGTTCGGGTTGGAACCCGAATTGAAATCGGTGGTGGCCTGCTGGCCCGGCTTGCTGGCCACGCTGCCATCGCTGTTGAGCTGGCGGAAGTTGGCCGGCACGTTCAGGGCCTTGCAGCGTGCAGCCACGGTGGCGCTGGTGGCGGCGGTGCCGAAGGAGGTATCGCACGGATCGGTGAACGAATCGCGGCTGCTGACAGTGCCGCCGTACAGGTCGTCAACGGTGGGCGCACGGAAGCCGGTGCCGTAGGTGGCGCGCACCAGCAGGCTGTCGATCGGCTTCCACTTCAGGCCGAACTTGCTGTTGGTGGTGGAACCGAAGTTGTTGTAGTCCGAATAGCGACCGGCCACGTCCAGCGACAGTTCACGGGCGAAGGCCATGTCGGCCAGCAGCGGAACCTGCAGTTCCAGGTAGACCTCGTTGAGCGAGTAGTCGCCCTGGGTCGGCTGGCCGCTGGTGCCGGCAATCTGGCCGTTCTGCACCATCAGGTCCGGGGTGTAGCGCGCTTCTTCGGTGCGGTGCTCGAAGCCCATGGCGGCCATGATGTCACCGGCCGGCAGCGAGAACAGCGAACCGGAGATGTTGGCGCTGGCCACCTTGGTGGTGGTCTGGCTCTTGTCCACGAAGCGGGCGAACAGGTAGTCCTGCACGTCCTGGTTGCTGAGCGAGCCCGGGCCAGTGTAGCCCATCGGCGCGGCCGGGTTCCACGGCACGCAGCCGGCAATCACCGCATCGCGGGTGCCGCAGTAGGCAACGCCGTTTTCGATGAACGACGGGCCCACGGCCAGGTTCACGTTCGGCTGGTACATGCTGCCGGTGCCGACGCGCTCGCCTTCATTGCGGTTGTAGGTGTAGCTGACGTTCCAGTCCCAGTAACGCGAACCGGTTTCGAAGCTGCCTTCCAGGCCCAGGCTGCCGCGCTTGGTTTCCAGGGTGTTTTCGGTGCCGCGCAGCATCTCTTCGGTGCGGTGCGAGAACAGCACGTCCTGGCCCCACAGGTTGAACGCGCTGTCCTTGGACAGGGCGGCACGGGTGCCATTGCGCGACTGCGCGGCGGTGACCGAGTACGGGTAGCCGGCCAGGTGCTTGGTCGATTCGCGCTTGCTGTACATCGCATCGGCAACCAGGCGCAGGTTGTCGGTGAACGAGAAGCCGCCGTTGGCGAACACCGAGGTGCGCTCCAGGCCGGTCAGCAGGCTCATGTTGGTCTTGGTGTTGGCACCATCGGCCGGATTCGGCGTGTGGAAGTTCGCCGCATCGGTCGGGTCACCGCCCGGGCCGACGGTCAGTGCCTTGCCACCCACGGTGACGCTGCCCCACGGCGTGGTGCCGTTCAGACCGTCATTGGGGTGGCGCGGGCCGTTGACGTAGCGGCTGAACTCGCGCGCGCCGCCCATCACTTCGTCTTCCTTGGTGCGCTCGGCACCCACGCTGAACCAGCCGCGGTCGAAGGTCTTGCCGAAGGTAGCGCTGTAGGAGCGCTTCTGGCCGTCGCCTTCACCGTACTGGCCGACGTAGACGCTGGCTTCGCCACCGTCGAAGTTCTTGCGGGTGATGATGTTGACCACACCGGCGATGGCGTCCGAGCCGTACAGCGCCGAAGCGCCGTCGGTCAGCACTTCCACGCGCTCGACGATGGCCGAAGGAATGGAGGCCAGATCCGAATAACCGCCGGCGCTGACGCCCATGCGGCGGCCGTCGATCAGCACCAGGCTGCGTTCTGGGCCCAGGTTGCGCAGGCTGACATACATGCCGCCGAAGTCGCGCGAGGAGGTCAGCGAGGAGGCGCGGCTCATGCTCGGCGAACCGGCAGCGGTCACGTCCTGCAGGATGTCGGCAACGTTGACGTAGCCCTTCTTCTCGATCTCGGCGCGGTTCAGCGCAACCACCGGCTGGGCGGTTTCGACACTGGCCTGGCGGATGCGCGAGCCGGTGATCTCGATGCGGTCGAGGTTGGTGGTGTTGTCGCCTGCATCCTGTGCGAAGGCGGGGGTGGTGCAGCTGGCGGCCAGCGCGAGGGTGATCGCGTTGCGCAGCGGGGTGGTCTTCAGGAACATCCGTGAAATCTCGTGTTTCAGAAAAAAACATGCGCCCGTTCTGTGGGCGCGGAGGGTGCTGCAAACCAACGTGGGGGGCGCGATTCTAGAGTGTTTTCATTCGTAACTGTTTGTCCCGGCGTGTCACCTGCGCGCGAAAATGAATCGCAACCAACAATCCACAGGCTGGATGTGCGCAGCATCACGCGCGCGCTGTTTTGCATGCGCAGAGGCATCGATAGCGGCAGGTATTGAGTGATCTGTAATGCGCGTGGTGTGCGGTGGTTCATGCACGCATGGCGTGGATCTACTGCATGGCGCCCGCGCAATGACGGCCGGTGGATCCACGCCATGCGTGGATGGCGCGCAAAAAAAACGGGCGAAGCCTTCGCTTCGCCCGCTCACATCCATCACTACCTACACCCGTGCGTTGATCAGGTCTCGCGCAGCGCCGTGGTGATCGGCAACCGCGCCGCGCGCAGCGCCGGGAACAAGCCGCCGACCAGACCGATGCCCAGCGCCCACTTCAACCCGGTCCACAGCAGTTCCGGCGACACGTGGAACTTGAACACCACCGCGCTGAAGTTGCTGCCGATCGTGGACACGCTGTAGCCATTGAACAGCAGCCACGCTACGGCGCAGCCCAGCAGGCCGCCCAGCAGCGCCAGCAGCATGGTTTCTAGCATTACCGCGGTCACCACCGGCAGGCTGCGGAAGCCGATCGCGCGCATGGTGGCGATCTCGCGCGCACGGGTGGCCACCGCCGCATACATGGTGTTGAGCGCGCCGAACACCGCGCCCACCGCCATGATGGTGCCGATCACCTTGCCAAGGATGTCGATCAGCTTGGTCAGGCCACCGCCCTGCTTGCTGTAGTACGCACGGGTGGTTTCCACGTCCAGCTTCAGGCGCGGATCGGCGGCAACGGCGGCCTTGAACTGCTCGAAGCCGGGCTTGCCTTCGGTACGCACGCTGATCGACTGCCAGGCACTGCGCTGGTAGGTGGTGGCCAGCGTGTCGGCGTCGGTCCACAGTTCCGAATCGTGCGCATCGCCGGTGGCAAACACACCCACCACGGTCCAGGTCTGGTTGCCCAGGGTGAGGGTCTTGCCCAACTCCATATCGCGGAACTGGCCCTGCGCACCCTGGCCGACCACGATCTCGCGCAGGCCTGCACTGAACTTGCGGCCCTGCACGATCTTCACCTTGTCATGCACGGCCCAGGCCTGCGGGCCAACGCCGCGGAACTGTGCGTTGACGTCGGTGCCGTCGGCGCGCGAGACCAGGTTCACCACCTGCGACAGTTCCGGCGACAGCAGCGGCCGGCCTTCGCCATCGCGCGCCACGCCGGGCAGGGTGGACAGAGTGGGCACCTGCTCGCGGGTGATGACCGAGTTGGTTTCTGCCTGCGAACCGCCGCGCAGCACGATGGCGGTGGTGTCATCGCCGGTGTTGCTGAGCATGGCCTGGAAGCCTTCGCCCATGGCCAGCATGGCCACCAGCACGCCGACCACGCCGGCAATGCCGACCACGATCACCGAGGACGCGCCCCAGCGCTGCGGCAGGCTGGCCACGCCGATGCGGGTGGCGGCCAGTGCCAGCCGCCCACCGCGGGTCAGCAGCAGCCACAGCGCCAGCAGCAGCGCCACGGCAAGCACGCCAAACCAGGGCAGGCCGATCCACAGCACCAGGCCCACCGCCAGCAGCAACACGGTGCAGGCGTTGCCGAACCACTTCTTGAGCTTGTTCATGGGGTGTCCTCCTCAGCGGCCGGCCAGTGCGTCGACGATCTTCAGGCGCTTGGCGCGCAACGCCGGCAGCAGGCCGACGATGATGCCGATCACCACGATCAGGCCCAGCCCCACCAGCCAGGTGGGCGTGGGGACGTGCGGCGGCAGCATGCCCATGCTCTTCGGGCCGATGGCTGGCAGGATCAGCGCGGCCAGGCCCATGCCGATCAGGCCGCCCAGGCCGATCAGCAGCACCGATTCCACCATCACCAGCGCCAGCACGGTGCTGTCCTTGAAGCCGAGGGTCTTCAGCGTGGCCAGTTCCGGCACGCGTTCGCGCACGGCCTGGGCCATGGTGTTGCCGGTCAGCAGCAGCAGGGTGAAGAACACCGCGCCCATGATCGAGGTCACGATCATGCCGATGTCAGCAAACTGCTTGACGAAGGCTTGCTGGAACGCCGATTCGGTCTGGGTCTTGGTCTCGTGGTCGGAGTTGGCCGAGATCGCATCGATGGCCTGGGCCACACGCGAGGCGTGGTCCGGGTTGTCCAGGGTGACCGTGTACCAGCTCACCTGGTTCTTGATGTAGTCGTTGGATTCGTCGAAGTACTTCCAGTTCATCATCAACTGGCGTTCTTCGTTGCCGGCCTGTGCGCGGTCCTTGGAACGGTAGATGCCCTTCAGTTGCAGCGGCCAGTCGTTGCTGCCGCCGCGCGGGAAGATGGTGGCCTGCAGCGGAATGGTGTCGCCGATCTTCCAGCCGAATTGATTGGCCAGCGTTTCGCCGACGATGGCGCCGGTGCGCGTCTGCTTCCAGTCTTCCAGCTGCGCCGGGTCGATCTGCAGTTCGCGGTACACATCGAAGTAGTTGGGCGACACCGAGAAGTTGGGGAAGAAGTTCTTCGGGTCCTGGTAGATGCCGCCGAACCACATGCCATAGGCCACGTCGCGCACGCCGGCCACCTGCCGCACCTGGGTTTCCAGGCGGATCGGCAGCGACTGGGTGATGGACAGGCGCGAGGCGACGATCAGGCGGTTGGCACCTTCCACGCTGCCGCCGGAATTGAAGGCCACGCGCACCGAATCGAGCATGCCGAACAGCAGGAACGCGGCCACCACCGACAGCAGGGTCAGCAGGGTGCGGGTACGGCTGCGGAACAGCTGTGCCCACACCAGGGAGAAGTATTTCATCGCCGCAGCCTCCGTCAGTGGGCCAGCGGGGCGTCGGCCAGCTCGCCCTTGTCCAGGTGCACCGTGTGGGTGGCGTACTCGGCAGCCTTCGGGTCATGGGTGACCATGATGATGGTCTTGCCGTGTTCGCGGTTGAGCTGCTGCAGCAGGCCCAGGATCTCCTCGGCCGACTGCCGGTCCAGATCGCCGGTGGGTTCGTCGCAGATCAGGAAGGTGGGGTCGGAAACGATGGCGCGAGCGATCGCCACGCGCTGCTGCTGGCCACCGGACAGTTCGTTGGGGCGGTGGCTGCGGCGGTCGGCCAGGCCGACCAGGGTCAGCGCGATTTCGGCGTTGCGCTTGCGCTGGGCCGCGCTGAGGTGGGTCAGCAGCAGCGGCAGTTCCACGTTCTTCTGCGCGGTCAGCATCGGCATCAGGTTGTAGAACTGGAACACGAAGCCGACGTGGTGGCTGCGCCAGGTGGACAGCTGGCCGCCGCTCATCTGGTCGATGCGTTCGCCCTCGATGCTGATCTCGCCGCCGCTGGGGTTGTCCAGCCCGCCGATAAGGTTCAGCAGGGTGGTCTTGCCCGAACCGGACGGGCCCATCAGGGCGACGAAGTCACCGCGGGCGATGTCCAGGTCGATGCCGTGCAGCACCTGCACCTTTTCCGGGCCGCGTTGGTAGGTCTTGGTGATGTTGCGCAGTGAAACCAGGGTCGACATCGGGGATTCTCCACAGAGGCGGGAAACGGGAATGCGCGCCGGCTGCAGGCCGGAGGGCAGGCGTCGAGCGGTGTTGCCGGCGGCGCCACGCGGGCGCCAGGCCGTTACTGCGCTTGTTTCTGCTGCACCTTGCTGCCGTCGTGCAGCGCGTCGGGCGGGCTCAGCACCACTGCTTCACCGGCGCTCACGCCCTTCAGCAACTGGCGGTCCTTGCCCATGGCCTGGCCGGCCTGCACGCTGCGCTGCTGCACGCGGTTGTCATCGCCCAGCACGAACGCCACCGACGCGCCGTCGCGCTGCACCACGGCGTTGTCCGGCACGCGCACGCCCTGCGCCGTGCTGGCGGTGGCCTGCGGCTGCGCCTGTTCCAGGAAGCTGACCCGCACGCCCATCTCCGGCACGATGCGCGGGTCCTTCACCTTCAGTGCCACCCGCACCTTCACCGTGGCCTTGCCGCGGTCGGCGGTGGGAATGATGGCGATCACCTCACCCGGAATCTTCCATTCCGGGTAGGCATTGAGCGTGGCTTCCACCGGCATCTTCGGCTGCACGCGGCCGATGAAGGCCTCGCCCACTTCCACTTCGATTTCCAGCGAATCCATGTCGACGATGGTGCCGATGCCGGTGCGGGTGAAGCCGCCGCCCGCCGACAGCGGCGAGACGATTTCGCCCGGCTGCGCCGCCTTCGCGGTCACCACGCCGGAAAACGGCGCGCGCACGATGTTGTTGTCCACGCCCAGATCGGCAATGGCCAACTGGTCGCTGGCGACCTTGACGTTGCGCTGGGCCGTTTCCAGCTGCGCGCGCAGGCTGTCACGCTGGGCCACGGCCTGGTCGTACTGCGAACGCGAGACCAGCTGCTGGCCCACCAGCGCCTGCAGGCGGCTGGCTTCGGCGGCGGCCTGGCGCTGCTGGGCCTCAAGCCCGGCCACCTGCGCACGTGCCGCCTGCACCTGCGATGCCGACAGGCTGCGCTGTGCATCGGCATCGATCGGGTCCAGGGTGGCCATGATCTGCCCGGCCTCCACCCGCATGCCTTCTTCGATCATGACCTCGCGCACCTTGCCGGTGATCTTGGCCGACACCGTGGCCATGCGCCGGGCCACCACGTAGCCGCTGGCATCAAGCACCGAACTGCTGGCATTGCCCTGCTGGATGGCCACGGCCGGGGCGGTGCTTACTTCCACCGCCGGTTCGCGGCCGAACAACAGGAAGGCCGCGCCCCCGAGCAGCAGCACCAGCAGCGCCAGCACGATCCACAGCCAGCGGCGCGAACCGCCGCTACCGCGCGGGGGGGGCGGCGCGCCGCGGTCGATACGGAGTTCTTTCAACAATTCGGCAGAAGCGTTCATTGCGTTCCATCACAGGCGTTCGGGCGGGTGTGACCGGAGGCGCGGACAGCGGCGGTTCCGGCGGTGGAGCGTGCGGCACAGCATGACGGCAGGCACGGCGGCAGGGGCAGTGACAGCTGTCATTGGAAGTTCCTGACGGCGGCAACTGCCGGATGTGACCACGGCGGCACAGGATGGCAACGTCCCCGCTACCGGCACTGCCCATGGATCCGATTCCCCCGCCGCTGGCCCGCCTGCAGCAGGTGCAGGTGCACTACGGCAACCACACCGCGCTGCACGGTATCGACCTGCAGGTGCGCGCTGGCCAGGTGCTGGCGCTGCTGGGCCGCAACGGTGCCGGCAAGAGTACCGCGATCAGCGTGCTGTTGGGCCTGCGCCGCGCCGACGCCGGCCAGGTGCAGCTGCTGGGCGGTGATCCGCAGCAGCGCGCCAGCCGCCTTGGCCTGGGGGTGATGCTGCAGAGCACCAACCTGCCGCCGATGCTGCGCGTGGACGAACTGGTGCAGGAGGCCCGTGCCTGCTACCCCGACCCATGGCCGTTGCCCGAAGTGCTGCAGCGCGCTGGCCTGCAGGACGTGGCACGGCGCCGCTATGGCCAGTTGTCCGGCGGCCAGCAGCGCCGCGCGCAGTTCGCCATTGCCATCTGCGGCCGGCCGCGCGTGCTGTTCCTGGATGAACCCACCACCGGCCTGGATATCCAGGCCCGGCAGGGCATGTGGCAGGCGGTGCGGCAGTTGGTGGCGGAAGGCTGCGGCGTGCTGCTTACGACACACTATCTGGAAGAGGCCGAGGCGCTGGCGCAGCGCGTGGTGGTGCTGGAAGGCGGCCGGGTACTGGCCGACGCACCCTTGGCCGCGCTGCGCCTGGCCGACCGGCCGCGCCGCATCCGCTGCCGCAGCGCGCTGGCTGTCGAGGACGTGCAGCACTGGGCGGGCGTGCAGCAGGTGCAGCGCGACGGCGCGCATCTGCAGGTGCTGGCCAGCCCGGCCGAACCGGTGGTGGCACGCCTGCTGGCCGCCGATGCGCAACTGCAGGAACTGGAAGTGCAGGGCGCCGCCCTGGCCGACGCGTTCCTTGATCTGACCCGGGAGGCTGCATGAACACCCTCGTCCACCGTGAATCCAGCCGCGCCGGCCGTTGCCGTGCCGCGCTGCGCCCCTATGCCGCCGAAACGCTGGCCGAGCTGCGCCGCGCCTGGCGAACGCCGGCCTTCGTGCTGCCGTCGCTGTTGTTCCCGGTGCTGTTCTACCTGCTGTTTGGCGTGCTGCTGGGGCGCGGCCACGCGCCGCTGTACCTGCTGGCAACCTACTGCGTGTTCGGTGCGATGGCGCCCGCCCTGTTCGGCTTTGGCGTGCAGCTGGCGCTGGACCGCGAAGGCTGCCTGCTGACCCTCAAGCGCGCGCTGCCCTTGCCACCGGCGGCGCCGTTGCTGGCGCGGCTGGCGATGGCGGTGCTGTTTGCCACGCTGATTGCCGCGCTGCTGGTTGCCGTGGCGCATGCCTTCGTTGGCGTGCGGCTGCAGCCACTGCAGATCCTGCAGCTGCTGGCGGTAGCGGCGCTGGCCGCGGTGCCGCTGGGGGCCATCGGTCTGCTGATCGGCAGCCACGTGGGGGCCAGCGCGGCGCCGGCGGTGGTGAACCTGGTGTACCTGCCGCTGGCCCTGCTGTCCGGCCTGTGGCTGCCGTTGGCCGCTTTGCCAAAGGTGTTTTCCACCGTGGCGCCACTGTGGCCGACCTGGCACTTGGCGCAGCTGGCGTTGCCGGCAGTGGGGCAGCCCGCCGCCGGCAGCGCGCTGGGCCATCTGCTGGCGCTGCTGCTGGTGGCCGCTGCGGCCCTGCTGCTGGCACGCCGCCGCCTGCGTCGGATCGGCTGAACTGGCATGATCGACAGCGATCATCCCCGCCTGGATTCCCCCGTGCCATCGAACTGGCTTGCGTCGCTGCTGCGCCCTGCGCCGGATTCATCGGTGGCCGATCTGCTGCGGCGTGGCAAGTCGCCGTGGAGCGGCGCCATCCACCTGCTGTGGTCGGTCTGGATCTTCCTGACCCCGGTGCTGGGCAATGGCTTCACCCTGCGCT
Source organism: Stenotrophomonas sp. S49 (assembly GCF_016624905.1). Classification (NCBI taxonomy): domain Bacteria; kingdom Pseudomonadati; phylum Pseudomonadota; class Gammaproteobacteria; order Lysobacterales; family Lysobacteraceae; genus Stenotrophomonas; species Stenotrophomonas sp. S49. The sequence continues at coordinate 22,717 of NZ_JACVUD010000032.1, forward strand.
GGCTGTTCATCACCCTGGCCAGCTATCCGCTGTTCCTGCTGCTGTACGCACGGGTGATGCTGGCGCCGCGCCACCATGCCTGGCGCTACGCGCTGGCCATGATCGCCATGGCACTGGTGCTGCTGCCCTGGTATCCCTCGGGCCTGAGCTACTTCGTGTTCGGCTGCGTGCTGCTGCGCATGAGCGGGCGTGGCGGCTGGTGGGTGTACCTGCTGCAGCTGACCGGCCTGAACCTGCTGTTCGGCGCGGTGGCACTGTACTTCGGCTACCCGTGGCAGGCGCTGGTGTGGATGCCGGCGGTCTCTTTCATCGTCGGCCTGGTGGTGAACGTGGAATCGCTCAGCCACCAGCGTGACGTGGCCTTGCAGCTTTCCCAGGACGAAGTACGGCGGCTGGCTACCACTGCCGAGCGCGAGCGCATCGGCCGCGACCTGCACGATCTGCTGGGCCATACCCTTTCGCTGATCACGCTGAAGCTGGAACTGGCGCGCAAGCTGTACGACCGCCAGGACGAACGTGCGCGGCAGGAAATCGGCGAGGCCGAGGCGATTGCCCGCGAAGCGCTGGCGCAGGTGCGCAGTGCGGTGACCGGTATCCGCGCCAGTGACCTGGCCGGTGAGCTGGCCTCGGCGCGCTTGCTGCTGGAATGCCAGCAGGTGCACCTGCAGTACAGCGCGCCGCCGCCGATGCCGGTGGAGGTGGAACGCGGCCTGGCGCTGGTGCTGCGCGAAGCGGCCACCAATATCGTGCGCCATGCGCAGGCCACGCAGGCGCAGGTGGACTTCATGCTGGAAGGACGACAACTGGTGATGCAGATACGCGATGACGGCCGCGGCGGGGTGCAGGCCGAAGGCAATGGCTTGTGCGGCATGCGCGAACGGGTGGCCGCGCTGGCCGGTGCGCTGGCCGTGCAGTCGCCGCGTGGCGAGGGCACCGTGCTGACCGTGCGCGTGCCGCTGGCGGCGGCCACGGTGGCGGTGGCCCCGGCGTCGGCGTCGGCGTCGCTGCCGCAGGAGGGCGCGGCATGATCCGCATCCTGCTGGCCGAAGACCAGGCCATGGTGCGCGGTGCGTTGTCGGCACTGTTGGGCCTGGAACCGGATATCGAGGTGCTGGGCAGTGCGGCCGATGGTGAAACCGCGTGGCGGATGCTGCAGCAGCTGCAGCCGGACATCCTGGTGACCGACATCGAGATGCCGGGCCTGACCGGCCTGGAACTGGCCCAGCGCATCGCGCGGCAGGAGCTGCCGATCAAGGTGGTGATCGTGACCACCTTCGCCCGTGCCGGATTCCTGCGCCGCGCGCTGGAGGCGGGCGTGCTGGGCTATCTGTTGAAGGACGCGCCGGCGGAGAACCTGGCCGAGGCCCTGCGCAAGGTGCAGCAGGGCGTTCGTGCAATCGACCCGCAACTGGCGCTGGACGCCTGGTCGCAGGCCGACCCGCTGACCGACCGCGAGCGCCGCGTGCTGCGCCTGGCCGGCGAAGGCCGCAGCGCCAGCGAGATTGCTGAGCAGCTGGGCCTGTCGCACGGCACGGTGCGCAACTACCTGTCCGAATGCATCGGCAAGCTGGGCGTGGCCAACCGCATCGAAGCGTACCGGCTGGCGCGGCAGAAAGGCTGGCTGTAGGGCGCCGCTAGCGCCGGGCCATGCCCGGCGGCCGGTTTCTACGCGCGCGCGCGCTTTCTGTAGAGCCGAGCCATGCTCGGCTGCTGTTCGTGTGCAGGCGCGGAAACGATCCGCCGGGCATGGCCCGGCGCTACCCCTTCAATCCTTGCCGCGGGCCATGGCCTGGAACACGCCGTCGCGACGCACCCACAGGTGGAACAGTGCTGCGCCCACGTGCATCAGCACCGTGGCGAACAGCACGTAGGCCAGCAGACTGTGCGCATTGCGCAGGGCGGCATACAGCGCCGGGCTGTGCGGCACCAGGGCCGGCAGGTGCACGCCGCCCCACAGGGTGATCGGGTAACCACCGGCCGACAGCATCGCCCAGCCGATCAGCGGCATCGCCAGCATCAGCCCGTACAGCAGCCAGTGCGACGCCGTGGCGGCCAGCACCTGCCACGCCGGCAGATCGGCCGGCAGCGGTGGTGGCCGGTGGCGCAGGCGGTTGTACAGGCGCAGCAGCACCAGCACGAAGATCGCCACGCCCAGCGGCCGGTGCAGGTCGATCAGCATTGGCCGCAGGTGCAACGAAGCGACCATGGTCACGCCGATGAACAGCATGGCCACGATCATCACTGCCATGGTCCAGTGCAGCACCCGCGCCAGCAGGTTGAAGTGGCCGTTGCCGGTGTTCATCGTGCGGCCTCCTTCGGTTGTTCGACGTTGCCGGCGGCGCGTTCGCGTTCGCGGCGGTTGAAGGACTGCGAGTACACCGCCGAACGTGCGGCCAGGATCGGATCATCGCTGCCACGCACGCCGCTGGGCAGGATCAGCGGATCGAAGTTGATCTGTCCGCAGGCGCCTTCTTCCTGCGATTGCATGCGGTCCAGGCTGAGCACGCCGGCCACCACCTGTTCGCGGGATTCGGGCCACGGCACCGACGGGTCGTCGATGGCATCGCCGGCGGCGGCGGTGCTGACCACCAGGTTCCAGCGCACCGGGCCGTTGGCCAGGCGCTGGCGCAGTTCCTGGCTGAGGAAATCGACGCTGGCCTGCTTGCGGGCTTCGGCATCCATGACCACCACCGGCGCCTGCGGCTGCCAGCGCCAGCGCACCGCGCGCTTCTGGCCCTGGGCGTTGGTGAACCAGAAGCTGTTCACGCTGTTGTAGGTGGTGTCGGCCCAGCTGCTGGTCCACGGCGCGGTCTTGGCCCACTGCTGGAACGCCTGCGCGCTGGGGTATTTCGCCAGCACGGCGGCCATCTTCGCCGGGTCGGGCTTGCCGGTAGCCGGGTCGGGAATGCCGGCGCGGGTCTGTTCGAAGAAGGCCTCGGCGGTGGGTACGGCGAAGAACGGGAAGCTGTTCATCGCCATCCGCCATTCCTGGCCGTCATCGCTCACCATCTGCACGGCCAGGCTGCGCACCCGCGCGGTGTTGTCGGCGCCATAGGGATCGCCACCGCCGATCGACAGGCGCCCCATCACCGGCACGCGCGGCTGCGAGAACACCCGTGCGCTGGACAGGGTGCGGGCCTGTGCGCTGGGTTCGAACCAGCCGCTCACGCAGATGCCCTTGCTGTGCGCACGGCGGAAGCCGGGATGGGCCGGGCCGGTGGCTTCGATGGTGTCGGTGAAGCGCTGCGCGGTAAGGCGGTCGCCGATCCAGCCGGCCAGCCAGGCGAACACGAGCGCAACGCCGCCCAGTATCAGCGCGATCAGGGCGATCCAGGGCAGGGGCGTGTGCGGGCGGGGCGAGCGCGGCCCCTGGCCGGCGCGGGTAAAGCGGAACAAGGGCATGGTCGGGTTCCTGCCTTCACTGGACGTGTGGGTGGTCGACCTGCACATCCTCGCAGAACCCTTCCAGGCCCGGTATTCAATTTTTCGTCAGATTTGCCAGGCCCGCCAATGCCGCCGACCGGGAATCTCGGCGGGAACCTCGACCGGGAACGCCGACCGCGAACCGTCGGCGGGAACCTCGACCTGGAACGCCGACCGGTAGAGTCGACTGTCAGTCGACTATCGCGCGCAGCGCGGGATTTTCCACGGCCCGTTGAAGAGCAGTCGACTAACAGTCGACTCTACCGCCGACCGCCGACCGCCGACCGCCGACCGCCGACCGCCGACCGCCGACCGCAGACCGCAGACCGCAGACCGCAGACCGCAGCCGTCCCCGTGCGTGTGCCTGCGTGGCTCAGCCGTAGCGCGCCTTCAGCATGGCCCAGGCCGAACGCAGCGCCAGCGCTTCGCCACCGGCCGGGCGGCCCGGGCGTTCGCCGTCGTTCCAGGCGTACACGTCCAGGTGCGCCCAGCGCTGGCCCTCGGCCAGGAAGCGTTCCAGGTACAGCGCGGCGGTGACCGAACCGGCCATGCGCGAACCGGCGTTGGCCAGGTCGGCCACGCCGCTGGACAGATAGCGCAGGTACGGGCGCCACAGCGGCATGCGCCACACCGGGTCACGGGTGGCATCGCCGGCCTGCAGCCACTGCTGGGCCACGCTGTCGTCGTTGCTGAACAGCGCCGGTAGGTCCGGGCCCAGCGCGATGCGCGCCGCCCCGGTCAGGGTGGCGAAATCCAGCACCAGGTCCGGCTGCTGTTCGCTGGCGAAGGTGAGTGCATCGCACAGGATCACCCGGCCTTCGGCGTCGGTGTTGTCGATCTCTACGCTCAGGCCCTTGCGGGTGGCGATGACTTCGCCGGGGCGGAACGCATCGGGGCCGATCGCGTTTTCCACCGCCGGCACCAGCAGGGTCAGCCGCACCGGCAGCTGCTGCGCCATCACCAGCCCGGCCAGGGCCAGGGCGTGGGCGGCGCCGCCCATGTCCTTCTTCATGTTGCGCATGCCATCGGCGGGCTTGATGTCCAGGCCGCCAGTGTCGAAGCACACGCCCTTGCCGACCACCACCAGCGCCGGATCACTTTCCTTGCCCCAGCGCAGCACCACCAGGCGCGGCGCGCGGTGCGAGGCACGGCCGACGGCGTGGATGGCCGGGAAGTTCTGCTGCAGCAGCGCATCGCCGGTGATCGCTTCTACCTGCGCACCGTGGGCGTCGGCCAACGCGCGCGCTGCATCTTCCAGCTGCTGCGGGCCCATGTCTTCGGTGGGGGTGTTCACCCAGTCGCGCACGCGCAGGCTGGCGGCGATCAGGTCGGCCACTTCACCCTGCGGCGCGGCCACCAGCTGTGCCGGTGCGCGGTTGCGCTTGCGGTAGCGGTCGAAGCGGTAGCTGCCCAGGCCCCAGCCCAGTTGCAGCAGGGCCTGTTCGTCGGCGCTCAGTTCGCTGGCCAGCTGCCACACGCTGCCTTCGGGCAGGGCGTGCGGGGCATGGGCATAGCTGTAGGCATCGGCACGGTCGCCCACGCCGATCACCGCACCGGCCAGGCCATCGCTGCCCGGCAGCAGGGCCACGCTGTGCGCGGCGGCGTTGAAGCCCTGTGCGCCCAGCCAGGCCTGGGTGGCCGCCGGCTGGGTCGCCTTCCACGCCTCGAACTGGCTGCGGTCGAGCACGTACAGCGGCAGGGCGGTGGCGGTGGAAGCGGTGAAACCAGTGATCTCGCTCATGCGTCAGCTACTCCGGGGTGCGGCGGCGTCGAGGTTGGCATCCAGCCAATCGGCCAGGCCGGTAAGGGTGTCGAACTGCAGGTCAGGCTGCAGCTGCGGATGATTCCAGGTGGCCGCTTCGCGGTTGATCCAGCAACCGCGCAGGCCTGCGGCGATCGCGCCGGCCACGTCCATTTCAATGTGGTCGCCCACGTGCAGCACCTGCGCCGGGGCCGCGCCCAGGCGTTCGCAGGCGGCATGGAAGATGCTCGGTTCCGGCTTGGCCGCGCCGTGTTCGCGGGCGCCCAGCTGGAAAGCGAAATGATGGGCCAGGCCGATGCGCTCAAGATCGGCGTTGCCGTTGCTGAGTGCGGCCACCGGTACGCGCGCGGCAATGCGGGCCAGTGCATCCAGCGCATCCGGATAGCACTCCACCTGGTTGCGCGCGGCGTAGAACGCCTCGTAGGCCGGCTCCAGCAGGTCCAGGCTGGCGCCACTGTTCTGCAGCGCCTCCTGCAGAGTCAGCCGACGCAGCGCGCTCAGGTCGAAATGCAGCTGTGGGTTGTCGCGGAACGCGCGCTCGCGCAGTTCGCGCATGGCCGCCACCGGATACATCGCGGCGGTGGCGGGGCTGTGTTCACGCATCCAGTCGTACAGGACCTGGTCGATGCGGGCGCCGATGGGAGCAAACGGCCACAGCGTGTCGTCGAGGTCGAGGGTGATGGCAAGGACAGGGAAGTTCACCCCGCCATTCTACGCCCGCGCGGCTGGGCTTTCATTCCAGCAGCCGCGCCCAGCCCTGCATGCCTTCCAGCCGTGCCAGCACCAGCTTGATGCAGACCAGCAGCGGCACCGCCAGCAGCAGGCCGATCATGCCCCAGGCCCAGCCGAACACCATCAGCGCCAGGATCAGCACCAGCGGCGACAGCTTCATGCGCCGGCCCAGCACGATCGGTGTCACCAGCTGCCCTTCCAGGGTATGCAGCGCCAGGTAGGCGGCGGCCGGCAGCAGCGCCTGCAGCGGATCGCGGAATTCCACAAAGCCCATCAGCAGCATCAGCGCCACGCCGATCAGCGGGCCCACGTAGGGCGCGAAATTCAGCAGCGCCGCCACCGTGCCCCACAGCAGCGCTTCCTGCAGGCCGATGCCCAGCAGCATCAGCACGCCGGCAAACAGCAGGCCGACCAGAGTGTTGATGACGGTGATGGTCAACACGTAGCGCGATACCTCGCGTTCGATCGAACGCAGGATGTCACTGGTGAAGCGTTGCTGCTGGCGGTTGGGGAACAAGGCGATGGCCGCGCGCTGCAGGCTCTGCCCGTAGATCATGAAGAACAGGGTGAGCAGCACCACCGCCAGTACCGAGGCGGCCAGGCGCGGGGCGCGGGTCAGCATGCGGTAGGGATCGTCCAGCTGGGTGCGGATGACCTGCACGCGGCGGCTGCTTTCGCCGCCGGCCACGCGGGCGAAGTTTTCCGCGGCCTGGTTGGCCTGCTGCACCGGCTTGGTCAGGTCCTGCACCTGGCGTGCCACCTTGCGCAGCTGCTGCGGCGCTTCCTGCGCCCAGTCCATGGCCGGGCCCACCAGCTGCACTGCCAGCGCGGTGGTCACCCCCAGCCCGGCGCCCAGGATCAACAGCGCGCCCAGTGCGCGCGGAATCCACAGTTTCTGCAGCAGGCGCAGGATCGGGTTGCCCACCAGGGCGAAGAACATGGCCAGCAGGATGGGCAGGAAGATGTCCTGCGCCGCCCACAGCGTGTACGCCACGGCCAGGGTGGCCAGGATCACCAGCGACATCGGCCCGCGCGGGCGTGACGGCGGCGGCAGCGGCGCGTCGGGCGCGGGCGAAGAGGGGGACAACAGGGGCTCGCTCATCGGCGCACCGACCGGGAAGGGAAGCGCATTATCGTCCCGCCGCGATCAACGCGGCGGGTTCACGGTGTCAACGTTCAGAGACATCGGTAGCGGCCTCGGCCGGCTGCGGTACGCGCAGCTCGTCGGCCGTATGCGGGGCGGCAGGCGCAGAAGCCGGTGGCGGCGTGGCCTGCCCGGCGGCCGTATCCGCAGCGGTGTCGGCGGCGGCATCCGCGGTCTCGGCGGCATCGTCGGCGGTATCGGCGGCATGGGCCGCCATCGCCGCGGCGAACGCGGCCTGGCCACTGGCCATCAGGTTGGATACCGAGCCGATCATCTGCAGCCAGCGCGCGCCATTCACCTTTCCAGGCACTTCCAGCTTGCCGGCCACGAAGCCGCCGGCCAGGCCGACCACCACGATGCGCAGCGGCGACCAGCCGCGGCGCCAGACCTGGCTGAGCACGCCCCAGTTGTCCTGGGTTTCGGCCATGCGCACGGCCACCACCTGTTCGCAGCGCTTCACCCGCCGCTGCAGTGCGCCGAATTTCATGGCTTGCCCTCCGGAATCTGCACATCGGCGTCCGGGTCATCCTCGCTGGGCTCGTCGAACAGGCCCAGGCGTGACAACTGACGCCGGGTGGCATGCATGCCGGTGTGGTGGAAGAAGTAGGACACCCGCCAGATCGCGTAGCCGGTAACGGCCAGGCTGAGCAGGGAGGTGATCAGCAGCGCCTGCAGCCAGCTCAGGCCCCAGCTCTGCAGCAGGGCGATGAGGGTGGCCGCCATCAGCAGCCAGGCCGAGGCACCGAACACGATGCCGACCCCGGCCCACGCCAGCGCACGGCCGAACGCACTGCGGGCCAGGGCGAAGTCGGCCGAGGCCAGCCGCCGCAGCGAACGCAGCGAGTGCTTGGCCGAATCGGCGGCGGCTTTGCCGGCCGCGCCGACCTGGCGGATGCTCTCGTCCAGCGGCGGGGTCGCCGCCGGATCGGGAGCCTGCGAGGTGTCTTCGCTCACGCCGCGGCTTACTTGTTGTTGCTGCTGGCCAGCTTGGCAATCAGCCAGCCGGCGGCGAAGGCAACGCCGAACGAGGCCAGCGGACGTTCACGGATCAGCTCGGCGGCGCTGTCCACCAGATCCTTGCCCTTGTCCATCAGCGCATCGACCTGTTCCTTGGCGGCGGCACCGCCGAACTCGGCAGCGGCCAAGCCGGACAGTGCGCTGTCGGACAGTTCGGCCTTGACGTTGGCCTTGCCGATGCGCAGTTCGTCACCGGCGGCGCCGGTTGCACCCTTGATCGCACCGCCGGCAGCGCTGGCGGCCTGCTTCAGGTGGGAACCGGCTTCACCCAGGTGTTCCTTCAGGTTCTCGGTATTGGTGGGGCTCATCGAATCACTCCTGTTGCGATGGGGGGACGAACGGATGTTCGGCCGATGGGACGGGTAGCAATAGCATCGGCCGGGTATAGGGGGTGTTACGGCGGGGCGATCAGCGCATCACCAACTGGCCCTGCTGCTGGCCATTGTTGCGCAGGATGCGCAGCACCAGGGTGGGCGGGCGCTGCTGGAAATTGGCGCGCCAGCTGGCCAGATCGGCGAATTCACCCACCGTGGCCTCGGCGATGATGTCGCCCTGCTGCAGGCCGTTGCTGGCCGCGCGGCTGCCGCGCTTGACCTCGCTGACCAGCACGCCGCCCACGCCGGACTGGCGCAGCGATTCGGGCAGATCGACGAAGGTGGCCCCGCCCAGGCGCGGGTCCAGGCTGTCACCGGTCACCGCACGCGCCTGCTCTTTCAGCGTGGCCTTGATCTGCAGCGGCTTGCCTTCGCGGCGCACATCCAGGGTCAGCACGCTGCCCACCGCGGCCAGGCCTTCCACGTTGTGCAGCGCTTCGGCACTGTCCACCCGCTGGCCATTGGCCGACACCACCACGTCGCCCGGCTTCAGCCCGGCGCTGGCGCCGGCCGAACCGGCCAGCACGCGGGTGACCAGCGCGCCGCGCGTTTCGCCCAGACCCAGGCCCTGGGCGATCTGCGCACTCAGGTTCTGGCTTTCGATGCCCAGCGTGCCGCGCACCACCACGCCATGCTTCACCAGCTGGTCCACCACGCTGCGGGCCAGGTTGGATGGAATGGCCAGGCCCAGGCCGATGTTGCCGGCCATGCTGCCCTGCGGGTTGTAGCTGGCGGTGTTGATGCCCACCAGCTGGCCCTGCAGGTTGACCAGCGCGCCACCGGAATTGCCGGGGTTGATGGACGCATCGGTCTGGATGAAGTTCTGGTAGCCCAGCCCGCGGATGCCGCTGCGGCCGACCGCCGAGACGATGCCCGAAGTGACCGTCTGGCTGAAACCGAACGGGTTGCCGATGGCCACCACGAAGTCACCCACGCGCAGCTGGTTGCTGTCGGCCAGCTTGATGTCGGTCAGGTTCTGCGCCGGAATGCGGATCAGGGCGATATCGGTGTCGCGGTCCGAGCCGATGAATTCGGCCTTCACCGTGCGCCCGTCGGCCAGGGTGACCTGCACGTCGTCGGCGTTGTCGATCACGTGGTGGTTGGTCAGCACCAGCCCCTCGCTGGCATCGATGATCACGCCCGAGCCCAGCGATTCGTTGATGCGTTCCTGCGGAATATCCGGGAACAGGCGGCGGAAGAACGGGTCGTTGAAGAAGGGGTTGCGTACGCGCACCACCTGCTTGGTGTTGACGCTGACCACCGCAGGCATGGCCTTCTCCAGCATCGGCGCCAGCGAGGGCACCGCCTGCCCGGCCACCGATGCCGGCAACGCCGCGGTGGTGGGCAGTGCGGCCGGCAACGGTGCTGCATCGGCACGGTTGTCCAGGTGCGCGTTGAGGCCGGTGGCAACGAAGCCGCCGAAGGCTGCGGCAATGGCGAGCGTGAGCAGGGTGGGTAGCGGTCGCATGGCAGTCAAATTGTTGGCGTGGGTGGGGGGGCCGTAGGCCTATACGGTAGAACAAGCTGAATGAGTGTGTCGCGATCCGGATAAATGGCCCATGAAAAAACCAGGGCGTCGGCGTCGTCCACGCGACCCGCGCCGGTACGCATGCAGGCAGCAGGCGACAGTTGGACACAGCGCGATACTTGCGCAGTTCCGCGCATATGGGCAGCACGATGCCGCTTGGCCGCACTTGCCGCAACGCGCGGCCAGCGCACGTTCCAGTGCATGCAGCTGCGTGCCCGCAATGTTCGCGCACCGCTGAAAAAAAGGGGTTTGCCGGATCCTGCACTGGGCAACGACCGGGTTCGCTTACCTTAGTACCGTCGCACAGGATGCGATTGCAGAAGCGTGACCCGTTCCACGATGGCGATTGTCGGTATAGCATCGCCCCGTTTTGATAATCCAGGCCCCCAGGAGGGCAACATGAGCAACGGTAATGGTGTGTCGGTCGTGACCGACGCCGTCGAGAACGTGAAAGAAACCGCCACCAACGTCGGCGAGACCATCGCCCACGCCGCCGAAGACGCCGTGAAGTCGGTCAAGAAGACCGTCAAGCGCGCCACCAAGGCTGCCGGTACCCGCGTTGCCAAGGCCAAGAAGGCCGTGGCCAAGGTCGAAAAGACCGTTGCCAAGAAGGCCGAGAAGGCTGCCAAGTCGGTTGGCAAGACCGTTGCCAAGGCGAAGAAGAAGCTGGAAACCGCCAAGAAGAATGCCAAGGCCGAAGCCGCTGCCCTGAAGAAGGAAGTGGCCAAGAAGAAGGCGGCTGCCGGCAAGGCCGTGACCAAGAAGGCCGCCGCTGCCAAGAAGACCACCAAGGCTGCCACCAAGGCTGCCGGCAAGAAGGTCGCCACCGTGAAGAAGGCCGCCACCAAGAAGGCTGCCGTGACCAAGAAGACCGTCGCCAAGAAGACCGCCGCTGCCAAGAAGGTTGTCGGCAAGAAGGTTGCGACCGCCAAGAAGGCTGTGGCCAAGAAGACCGTTGCTGCCAAGAAGGTTGCCGGCAAGAAGGCTGTGGCTGCGAAGAAGGTTGTCGGCAAGAAGGTTGCGGCCGGCAAGAAGGTCGCCACCAAGAAGACCGCCGTGGCCAAGAAGGCCGTCGGCAAGAAGGTTGCCGCCACCAGGAAGGTCGCCACCAAGAAGACTGCGGCCGCCAAGAAGGTTGTCGGCAAGAAGGTCGCCGCCACCCGCAAGACCGTGGCCAAGAAGGCTGCACCGCTGAAGAAGGTCGCGGCCAAGAAGGTCGCTGCCAAGAAGGCACCGGCCAAGAAGTTTGTCGCCAAGAAGGCGCCGGCCAAGAAGGCCGTGCGCAAGGCTGCCAAGCGCAAGTAATCCGCGCTGGCGCCATCAACCCTTCCGCCCGGTCCGGGCGGAAGGGTTTTTTTTTGCCTGTCAGTGGCGCGCCAGCTGCACCGTCGGCCGCCACTGCAGAACCGCCAGCGCGGCCAGCGGCAAGGCCCCGCCGAACACCGCCACGCCGGTCCAGCCGAAGTGATGCCAGGCCAGCGCGCCGGCCCACGAGCCGAACGCCCCGCCCAGGAACATGCCCGTCATGAAGACGGTGTTGAGCCGGCTCTTGAACTCCGGGTGCAGGCCGTACACCTGGTGCTGGTGGCTGACCAGCGCCACCTGCACGCCGAAGTCGAGCACCACCACGCCCAGCACCAGGCCGGCCAGGCCTGGCCACAGGCCCAGCAGCAGCCACGATACCAGCGTGGCCAGCACACCCAACCGCACCACCGGTGCCGGCCCACGGCGGTCGGCCAAGCGCCCGGCCATCGGTGCGATCGCTACGCCCACCACGCCGATGATGCCGAACAGCCCGGCCGTGGCAGCACCCAGCTGCAGCGGCGGCGCGGCCAGGTGCAGTGACAGCGTGGTCCAGAACACCGAGAACGAAGCGAACAGCAGCGCCTGCGCCCAGGTGGCCCGGCGCAACAGCGGATGGTCGCGCCACAGCGTGCGCAACGACCCCAGCAGGGCGCCGTAACCGGGCGGGTGGCCCGGCGGTGCATGCCGTGGCAGTGAACGCGCCATCAGCAGCGCCGCGCCCAGCGCCAGCGGCACGCCCAGCCAGAACATGGCGCGCCAACTGCTGGCGCTCGACACCAGCCCGGCCAGCGTACGGCTGAGCAGGATGCCGGCCAGCAGGCCGCTCATCACCGTGCCGATGGCCGCACCGCGTCGCTCCGGCGCCACCAGCAGCGCAGTGAACGGCACGATCTGCTGGGCGACGGTGGCGGCCGCCCCCAGCAGGATCGCGCCGATCGCCAAGGTGGCCAGCCCTGGCGCCAGTGCCGACACCACCAGAGCCACCGCCACCGCCAGGAACTGCAGCACGATCAGCCGCCGCCGTTCGTGGCGGTCGCCCAGCGGCAGCAGCAGGAGCAGGCCGGCGGCGTAGCCGAGCTGGGTCAGCGCAGGTATCCAGCTGCTGACCCGCGCATCGCCCAAGTCATGGGCCATGGCCGCCAGCATCGGCTGGTTGTAGTAGATGTTGGCCACGCCCAGGCCGGCGGCCACGGCCATGGCGAACAACGGTGCGGCGCGCGTGGCGCCGACCGCAGTGGGGGAGGAAGACATGACACGGCTCCTGGCGGAAGAACGCGCGGGCGTGCTGCAGTGCCCGCGCGCGGGCAGACCTCAGCCTTGCACGAAGGCCAGCAGGTCCGGATTGATCACGTCGGCGTGGGTGGTCAGCATGCCGTGCGGATACCCCGGGTAGACCTTCAGCGTGCCGTTGGCCAGGAGCTTGATCGACTCACGCGCGGCCGCATCGATCGGCACGATCTGGTCGTCGTCACCATGCAGCACCAGGGTCGGTATGGTGATCGACTTCAGATCTTCGGTGAAGTCGGTTTCGGAGAAGGCCTTGATGCCTTCGTAATGGGCCTTGGCGCTGCCGGCCATGCCCTGCCGCCACCAGTTCTGGATGGCACCGGGAACGACCTGTGCGCCTTCTCGGTTGAAGCCGTAGAACGGGCCGCCGGGCAGGTCCAGGAAGAACTGCGAACGGTTGGCCGCCAGTGCTGCACGCAGGCCGTCGAACACATCGATCGGCAGGCCCTTGGGGTAGGCCGCGGTGCGCAGCATGATCGGCGGCACTGCGCTGACCAGCACGGCCTTGGCCACGCGGCCCTGCGGCTGGCCGTAGCGGGCCACGTAGCGCGCCACTTCGCCACCGCCGGTGGAATGGCCGATATGCACCGCGTTGCGCAGGTCCAGGTGCTGCATGACCACCGCGGCATCGGCGGCGTAGTGGTCCACGTCGTGGCCTTCGCTCACCTGCGCCGAACGGCCGTGGCCGCGGCGGTCATGGGCGATCACGCGGAAGCCCTTGGCCAGGAAGAACAGCATCTGCGTGTCCCAGTCATCGTTGGACAGCGGCCAGCCATGGTGGAAGACGATCGGCTGGGCCTCCTTCGGGCCCCAGTCCTTGTAGAAGATCTCGACGCCATCGGGGGTGGTGACAGTGCTCATCCGGGTAACTCCTCAGGGGTGGGTGGGAACGAGGTCCACGCTACGCCTGGGGGGCTCGGCGCAACATCACACGCTCGGTTCGCCGGGGCATACCTTGGTGTGATCGCCTGCCTCGAACAGCCGCTGCAGGCAGTCGGCCAGCGCATCGGCGTCCACCGGCTTGCGCAGGAACCCGACAGCGCCGGACGCACGCACGCGCTGTTCCACGGCCGCGGTGGGGAAGGCAGTCAGGAAGATCATCGGCGGCACCGCACCGCGCGCGCGCAGGCGTGCCTGCAGTTGTTCACCATCGAGTACGGGCATCTGCACATCGCTGATGATGCAGGCCGGCGCGGGCAGCGTGCGGTCATCCAGCAGCGCCTGGCCGTGGGCGTAGGCACGTACGGTATAGCCGAGCGCACGCATCAGGCTGGACAGCGACGCGCGGACGCCGGCATCGTCGTCCACGATCGCGATGAGGGGGGGCGGAAACATGTGGGACTCCTTCATGCCACCCCGGACGCAACGGGTCCGGGCTTGGCTGGTGTCCTTTATGCCGCAGTCGCGCGGCCGCCACCATCATACGCAGGTGTGGGTAGCGGCCCGGGCGCGGCCTGTGCTCAGTGGCCGATGCCCAGGGCTTCGGCCTGGCGCACCAGCTCGGCCAACGAGCGCACGCCCATCTTGCGCATCACGTTGCCGCGGTGGATCTTCACCGTGATCTCGCTCAACTGCAGTTCGGCGGCCACCTGCTTGTTCATCAGGCCCGACACCACCAGCGCCATCACCTCGCGCTCGCGGCTGGTCAGGGTGGCGTAGTGCGCGCGCACGCCGTCCAGCGCGCCATCGCTCTGGCGGCGCTGGCGGTCGCGTTCGATGGCCGCGGTCACCGCATCCAGCATGTCCTGGTCGCGGAAGGGCTTGGCCAGGAAATCCACCGCGCCGGCCTTCATCGCCTTCACCGTCATCGGAATGTCGCCATGGCCGGTCATGAACACCACCGGCAGGGCCACGCCCTGGGCGGCCAGCTGGGCCTGCACATCCAGACCGCTCACGCCCTGCAGGCGCACGTCCAGCACGATGCAGCCGGGCACATCGGGCAGCGGCTGCGCGCCCAGTTCGCCAGGGGCCGCGTACAGCCGCGTCTGCAGCCCGACCGAGCGCAGCAGGCTGTCCAGCGAGGTGCGCACGGACGGATCGTCATCCACGATCACCACCAACGGTGGTGCAGCGGGTGGGGGCGCGGAACGATGCATGTCAGGCGGTCTCCGGTGCAGTGGCCAGCAGCAGGGTAAAGCAGGTGCCGGTGCCGGGCGTGCTGCGCACCTGCAGCTGGCCGCCGTGGGCTTCCACGGTGGTGCGGCAGATCGGCAGGCCCATGCCCATGCCCTGCGGCTTGGTGGTGAAGAAGGGCTCGAACAGGCGCGCCACGTGTTCGGCGGCGATGCCCGGGCCGGTGTCGCTCACGTCGATGCGCACATGGCCGTCGATCGCCTGCAGTTCGATGTGCAGGGCGCGCACGCCGGGCTGGCCGCTCATGGCCTGGCAGGCATTCAACAGCAGGTTCACCAGCACCTGCTGCAGCTGGATGCGTTGGCCCGGCACGTCCGGCAGCGCGGCCACCTGGTCCACCTGTACCTGCACCTGCTCGCGCTGCAGCTCGTGCTGCAGCAGGCGCAGGGCATCGTCCACCAGCACGGCCGGGGCCAGCACTTCGTGCGCGGGCGGCGTCTTGCCCAGGAAGTCGCGCACGTTCTTGACGATGCCGCTGGCACGGCGCCCTTCGGCGATGGTGCGCTCGATCGCCAGTTCCACTTCGTGCAGTTCTGGCTGCGGTCGGCGCAGCCAGCGCAGCCCGGCCTCGCCATTGGTCACCACTGCCATCAGCGGCTGGTTCACCTCGTGCGCCAGCGACGCGGTCAGTTCACCCAGGGTGGCCACGCGGCTGGCATGGGCCAGTTCGGCCTGCGCGGCCAACGCGCGGGCCTCGGCCTGCTTGCGCTCGTGGATGTCGACCACGAACACCAGCACCGTGCCATCGCCTTCGCGGCGGTCGGGGAAGGTGATGGTGAACAGCACCGGCACCGTGCTGCCGTCGGCGCGCACGATGGATGTCTCGCCTTCGCAGTGCGTCGCGCCGGCAACGAAGGCGGCCAGCGATGCGGCGAAGGTGCGGTCGTCGTCGGCCAGCACCGCATCGACCGTCGCCGGTGGTGCGCCTTGCCCGATCAGGCGGCGGAAGGCCGGGTTCAGGCCCACCAGGCGCGCCCGTTGCCGGAAGCGGGTGAGCGCCTGCGGGGACGCCTGCAGGTAGGCCTGCAGCTGCGCGCGGTCGCCCACCCCATGCCGCGACAGTTCGGCCTGCACCTCGCTCCAGTCCTGTTCCACCACGCCGATGCGGCTGCCGTCGAACATGCGCCGGTAGCGCTGTTCGCTGCGCACCAGCGCGGCGTGTGCGGCCTGCCGTTCGCTTACATCGGTATGCGTCTCCAGCACCCGCAGCGGCCGCCCCTGGCGATCGCGCTGCAGCACCCAGCGGCTTTCCAGCCACAGCGTGCGGCCGTCACGGGTGCGCTGCGCCAGCAGGCCTTCCCAGCGGTCGTGCTGCAGCAGGTCCGCTTCAATCTGCGAGCGCGGCGCCGGGTAGCGGGTCTGCAGCAGGCGGTCGGCGGGTTGGCCGGCAGCTTCTTCGCGGCTCCAGCCGTATACCTGCTCGGCGGTCAGGTTCCAGAACCCGATCACCCCGGCCGGGTCGCGCACGAAGATCATGTCGTGCGACAGGTCCAGCAGCACGGCCTGGTCGGCCAGGGTGCGCATCGAACGCTGGTTCTGCAGGGCCAGCACGGCCGCGATCGCGATCGCCACCAGGCTGACCAGTGCGCGCACGGTCTGCGGCCCTACGTGGTCGATGCCGTGCGTATCCAGGTAGGCGCACAGGGTCAGCCCGGCGCCGGCCACGGCCACGGCGATGATGTCGCCGCGGCGGCCGGTGCGCGCCACCAGCAGCAACGGCAGCACGTACAGCACCGCCACCGCACCTTCCAGCGTGGACAGCGTGTCGAACAGGGCGATGGCCAGCACCACTACGCAGGCCACCGCACGCAGTGCCATGGCAGGAATGATCCGGTGCGGGAACACCACGTCGCCGCCGCCACTGGGGTGCGGTGCCGGGGTCCAGGGGGATGGGGTGCGCGGCGTTGGCATCGGGCCTCCTGTGCCAGGGTGGGGCGCCGCCTGTCGGCCACGCCGAAAGACCGCTGCTACGGTCCCTTGCCCGCCCATGCTGGGCAAGAAACCGGCGCGGCGTCTTGCACGGATGTGCGCAGCCGGCCGGGCAAACCAAGGTATGCCCCGCACGATACCCAGGTGCAATGGGCGCCGGCCCGCGCGCTGCCTACGCTGGATCCGTCCCTACTGGAACCGCCGTCATGACCGCTCCCACCTTTTCCAGCGCCCTGCGCGTACGCAACGACCTGGGCGCGCAGGCCGCCGCCGATCTGGCCCCGGCGCTGACCGCGCTGCTGGCCGACATGTTCGCCCTGTACCTGAAGACCAAGAACTTCCATTGGCACATGAGCGGTCCGCACTTCCGCGATTACCACCTGATGCTGGACGAACAGTCCGCGCAGGTGCTGGCCACCACCGATGCCATTGCCGAGCGTGCGCGCAAGGTCGGCGGCACCACCCTGCGTTCGATCGGCCACATCCAGCGCATCCAGCGCCTGCTGGACAACGATGCCGACTATGTCACCGCGCAGGACATGCTGGCCGAACTGGCCGACGACAACCGCCGCCTGGTCGGCTTCCTGCGTGCCACCCATGGCGTGTGCAGCGAGTACGGCGACGTGGCCAGCACCAGCCTGATCGAAACCTGGATCGACGAGGCCGAACGCCGCAGCTGGTTCCTGGGCGCCTGCCGCGAAACCCGCTGATCACTCGACCCGTCCGCATTGCAAGGAGAGCGGTAATGCACACCCCATTGGCAGTGGCTCCCGCCGAGCCGTCCCCCGCCAGCCGCCTGGCCATGCTGGGCCATGATCTGAACAACGTGCTGCAGGCGGCCGCCGCCGCGATCGGGCTGGCACTGCAGGGCGGCCGACTGGGCCCCGCCGACAGCGCGCTGCTGGACGTGGCCGGGCAGGCCCTGCAGCAGGGCGCCGGCATGGCCCGGCTGTTCCTGGGCCAGGACATTCCGCGTCCGTGCAGCAGTGACGGCGTGGATCTGGCCGAGCTGGTGCAGGAGATGGCGCCGCTGCTGCGGCATGCCGTCGCCCCGGCCCTGCAGCTGGAACTGGATGCATGCGCGCTGTCCGGACGCGTGCAGGTGGACCGCAGTGCCCTGCAGCGTGCGCTGGTGAACCTGGCCCTGAACGCGCGCGAAGCCTGCGCGCCGGGCGCGCGGCTGCGCATCAGCACCGACACCTGCACCCTGGTGGTGGCCGGCCCCGGCCGCATACCGGGCCGCTACGGCATCGTGCGGGTGGCCGACAACGGGCCGGGCATCGACCCGGCCGTTGCCGCGCGCGTGTTCGAGCCCGGCGCCAGCAGCCGCGGCCCGGGGCGCGGCCTCGGCCTGGCCCAGGTGCGCGCCGCGGTGGAAGCCAGCGGTGGCTTCGTGGATGTGCAGTCCTCGCCACGCCGGGGCACCTGCTTCCTGCTGGCCCTGCCCAGCACGATCGCCTGATCCCTACGGAGAACGTCATGTCTGTTTCTGCCATGCCCCTGTCCCGTCACGTCCGCTCGCTGGCCCACGCAGAACTGGCCCATGCCAGTGCGCTGGGCGAAGTCCGCCGCCTGGACGGCACCGCGTTCCCGCTGCTGCAGGGGCTGTCGATCAAGCGCCTGCGGCTGGAAGCCGACGCCATGCGCGAAGCGCACTGGCATGCCAATGCCGATGAACTGGCCTACGTCTGCCAGGGCCAGGTGCGCGTGCAGGTGATCGACAACGGTGACCAAGTCAGTGCGTTTGTCGTGTCAGAAGGGCAGATGTTTCACATTCCCAGCGGTGCCCTGCACCTGATTGAAAACCTGGGCCCCGCTCGCGCCGAACTGATCATCGCCTTCAGCCATGCCCATCCGCAGGATTTCTCGCTGCAGGCGGCCTTCGGTGCGATGAGCGATGCGGTGCTGGGCAATACCTTCGATCTGCCCGCCAGCGCTTTCGCGGCGCTGCCACGTGATACCGGCAGCCGCTATCTGGTACCGCGCCCGCGGGGTCTGCCGCCTGCGTCACCCGATCACGCGCAGCCGCTGCGCTTCGACGTGGAAGCGCAGTCGGCGCCGGTGACCTTCCCGTATGGGCACGCACGGGTCGCCCGCAGCCAGTTCTGGCCCGCACTGCGCCACCTGGCCATGTACTCGCTGCAGATTGGCGAAGACGGCATGCGCGAACCGCACTGGCACCCCGATACCGCCGAGATGGGCTACGTACACCGCGGCCATGCCCGCATGACCGTGCTCGACCCCGACGGCAGCACCGACACGTACCTGCTGTCACCGGGCGATGTGTACTTCATTCCCCCGGCCTACCCACACCAGATCGAAGCACTGGGGCAGGACATCCACTTCCTGGTGTTCTTCGACCGGCCGATGCCCGCCGATATCGGCTACCGCCTGTGTGGCGCGGCACTGCCACCGGCCACCCTGGCCGCGACCTTCGGCGTGCCGGTGGAGCGCATGCCGGTGCTGCCGACCACCGCCCGCGACCCGCTGATCGTGGCCCGCGGCAATCCTCTCGATCCCTGCACCTGAAGTAGGCCACCATTGGGGCCTTCCCGGGGAGGCCTGCGCATGCGCGGTATCGACTTCAGTTCCTGGCAGGGGGTGCTGTCCACGCTGGCCGGGCTGGTGCTGATCACCCTGCTGGGCGTGGGCATCCGCCTGCTGGTGATGCAGACCCTGCAGCAGCGCCGCGAGCGCGAGAACCGGCAGATCAACGAGCGCCTGCGCACGCTGATGGCCGCCTACAAGACATTGGGCGGCTCGTTCACCGGCGATCTGGGCGTGGACCCCACCCATCTGCGCGAACTGCGCCAGCGCGCCCACGAAAGCGGCAGCGCCGAGCCCGGCTCGGAGCGTGCACGGCGCATCCGCGATGCAGTGGAGGCGGCGTTGTCGGACATCCTGCTGCTGGGCACCGACGAACAGGTGCGGCTGGCCGCGCGCGCCGCCACCGAACTGGCGCAGGGCCGGCCGGTGCATACCCACGACCTGGTGGTATCGCTACGTGATTTCGTGCGCCAGGCACTGGATCTGGCCCCAGTGCCGACCGACCTGCAGATTCCACCGCAGGGCCCGACCCGTCCGGCCAGTGGCGGTGGCGGCGGCAACAAGGCACGTGGCGGCGAGGGCGAGGCCAAGGGCGGTCGCGGTGGTGGGGGCGGTGGCGGTGGAGCGGGCGCCGGCATGGGCGGCCTCGGCCTGGGGGGGGGGGGCGCGGGGGGGGGGGGGCCCGCCCCCCCCCGCCCCCCCCCCCCGC
>NZ_JACVUD010000033.1:0-40365 GCF_016624905.1 Stenotrophomonas sp. S49
CTCCGGCGGGGGGCCCGCGGCGGGCCCCGGGGGGGGGGCCGGGCGCCCCCCCGGGCGCTGCGCGCGCCGCCTGGGAACGTGGGCTGTGCGTGGCCGGCAGCAAGGGCGACCAGCAGGCACAGCGGGAAATGCAGGTGTTCCTGCGCCGCCTGGACCGCGCCGACGGCGCCGCCCAGGTGCAGGCGGGCTGAGCGATCAGCCCGCGTTGGCCGGCGCCGGGCTGGGCGGCGACAGGATGTCGGCCAACGGCAGTCGACGCGGCTTGCTGGGGAAGGCATGGCGCAGGATGCGCCAGACCACCTGGCCAAACTGGCGCGGCAGCGAGCCGTTGTTGTAGTGCTGGCCGTAGCGGCGGCAGATGTCCTTCACTTCCTTGGCAATGGTCGCGTAGCGGTTGGCCGGCAGATCGGGATAGAAGTGGTGCTCGATCTGGTGGCTCAGGTTGCCCGACAGCACGTTGATGATGAAACCACCGCTGATGTTGGACGAGCCGCGCAGCTGGCGCAGGTACCAGTGGCCGCGCGATTCATTGCGCAGGCATTCCTTGGGGAAGGTTTCCGATTCGGCGGTGAAATGGCCGCAGAAGATGATGACGTAGGTCCAGATGTTGCGCAGGCCGTTGGCCACCAGGTTGCCCAGCATCACCGGCAGGAAGAACGGGCCGGCCAGCAGCGGGAAGAACACGTAGTCCTTCAGCACCTGGCGCAGCATCTTGCGCGCCACCGGGCGGGTCTGCAGCCACATGGCGCGGCTGCTGATGCGGCCCTTGAACCAACGGCCCAGGCGCAGATCCTGCGCAGCCACGCCCCACTGGAACAGCAGCGCGAAGATCGGCGCGATGATCGGCTGCAGCAGGTAGAACGGCTTCCAGCGCTGTTCGGGGAAGATGCGCAGCAGTCCATAGCCGATGTCATGGTCCATGCCACGCACGTTGGTATAGGTGTGGTGGCGGAAATTGTGGGTCTTGCGCCAGTTGTCACCGGTGGCGACGATGTCCCATTCGTAGGTGTTGCCGTTGAGCTTGGGGTCGCCGGTCCAGTCGTACTGGCCGTGCATCACGTTGTGGCCCAGCTCCATGTTTTCCAGGATCTTGGCCAGCGCCAGCAGCAGCGTGCCGGCGATGCAGGCCGGCCACAGCAGCGGCGCCCAGAACAGCGGCGAGAACGCGCCCAGGAACAGCAAGCCACGACCGAGCACGCCGGACCAGCGCACGGCAGCGGCCACGCGGCGGATGTAGCGGGTGTCGGACGCGCCCAGGCTGCCGATCACACGGTCGCGGATCGCGTCGAGTTCCCTGCCGAAGGCATCCATCTCCACGGGGCTCAGGGCACGGTCAGTAGCGCGGGTCATGGCAACGGTTCCTCAGAGATCCAAAGTCAGGTCGGTGGTCGGCGCACTCACGCAGATCCGTACCGGTGCGGCCGGGCCAGACTGGGTTTCGCCGGTGCGCAGGTGGCGGGTGCCGCCACTGACGCCTTCGCAGGTGCAGGTATTGCAGATGCCCATACGGCAGCCGTGCTTGGGCTTGATGCCCTGCGCTTCCAGGCTTTCCAGCAGCGAGCGGTTGCGCGGTACTTTCAGCTGGCGGCCGCTGCGGGCCAGGGTCAGGGCCACTTCGCCCTCGCTGTCGGCGCCGGTGATCGGCGCCGGCGGGGTGAAAGCCTCGGCCTGGAAGCCAGCCACCTGGTGGGCCAGACGCGCACGCGCGGCGGCGACGAAACCGTCCGGGCCGCAGGCCAGCACATGGCGCTGGGCCAGCGGGGTGTCATCGCCGGGCACCATCAGGGTGTGGCGATCGATGCGCGCAGCCGGGGCATCGCCCTCGCGGGTGGTCAGCAGGTGCACGCGCAGGTTCGGGGTGGCCGCAGCCAGCGCCTGCAGTTCGTCACGGAACTGCTGGCTTGCCGCCGTGCGTTCCCAATAGAACAGATCCACCGGCGCCGCCAACGGGCGCTGGCAGGCCTCGCGCAACAGGCTGCGCATGGGGGTGATGCCGCTGCCGGCGGCCAGCAACAGCACCGGCGCCGCGGCAGGCATGTGGAAATCGCCAAAGGCGGCTTCCAGCCGGAACAGATCGCCCGGGCGCGCGTGGTGCAGCAGGTGCTGGCTGACCTGCCCGCCTTCCACGCCCTTGACGGTAATGGCCAGTTCGCGGCGCCCGATCATCGTCGGGCTGTAGCTGCGGCGCAGGATGCGCCCACCCAGCTCCACGCCCAGGGTGATGTGCTGGCCGGCACGCATGCCCTTCCAGTGCCGGTTGCAGCGCAGGACCAGGGTTGTGGCGCCCTCCCCGGCCGGCTCACGCCGCACCAGGCGGGCCAAGGGCTCGCGCAGGGTCCACAGCGGATTGAGCTGGCCCGCCCAGAAATCGAACAGCGACGGCGACAGCCAGCGGTACGGAGAGAACAGGGACGGACGGATGACAGCGCTCATGGGGCCACTATACGGGCGCACATACACCTGTGTATACATGTGTATATTGAACCGGATTGGGTATGATTCAGCCTTGTCCCTCGGAAGTCCCATGGCCGCTGCCACCGCCCTGACGCCGCCCGAAGATGCCAACAGCCCGGCCCGCCGTACGGTGAGCCGCGAGGACCTGTTGGCCGCCGCGCTGAAACTGATCGGCCCGCACCGCAGCCTGTCCACGCTCAGCCTGCGCGAAGTGGCGCGCGAAGCCGGCATTGCGCCCAACAGCTTCTACCGCCAGTTCCGCGACATGGACGAACTGGCCGTGGCGCTGATCGATGTGGCCGGGCGCTCGTTGCGCACCATCATTGGTGAGGCCCGCCAGCGCGCCACCTCCAGCGCGACTAGCGTGGTACGGGTGTCGGTGGAAACCTTCATGGAACAGCTGCGCGCCGACGACAAGCTGCTGCACGTGCTGCTGCGCGAGGGCGCGGTGGGGTCGGACGACTTCAAGCACGCGGTGGAACGCGAACTGCACTACTTCGAAGAAGAGCTGCAGCACGACCTGGTGCGCCTGGCCGCGCTGGACGGTGCCAAGCTGTACAAGCCGGAGCTGGTGGCCACCGCCATCACCCGGCTGGTGTTCGCCATGGGCGCCACCGCCATGGACCTGCCGCCGGAAAAAGACCCGGAACTGATCGAACAGATTTCCACGATGATCCGCATGATCATCGTCGGCGCCCGCAGCCCGGCCGCATTCCGCCGCAGCCGGTAAGTACCGGGGTCGGCCGGCGGCCAGTAGGTCCACGCCATGCGTGGATGAAATCTGTCAGATATCGAACGAATTCATCCACGCATGGCGTGGATCTACTGTGTCGACCAAGGTCGACACCCACCAAAGCAGAACACCCTTCCAACAGTTCGCGGGAAACTGTCGAAGGCGGGGTGGGTCCGGTTGAGGGGGCGTGAGCCCCATGGATGGCGCGACCGAGGCTAGATGGACGTATTTACGCCGCCCCCCTCAACCGGACCCACCCCGCCATCCAACGGATAGCCGGCTCTTGCCGTTGCCGTTGATCTGCAGCGGGTGCAGGGCTGCAAGCCCTGCGCACAAACCTCAGCCTTCGGCCTTGCGCACGAACGCTTCGAACAGCGCCAGGGTCTGTTCGCTCACATGGTGTTCGATGCCCTCGGCATCGCGGCGGGCGGTATCCGGGTCTACACCCAGCGCCAGCAGGAAGCGCTCCACGGTCTGGTGGCGCTCGCGACTGGCATGGGCCAGCGCCTCGCCTTCCGGGGTCAGGAACACACCACGGTACGGCCGCTGTACCACCCAGCCATCGCGCGCCAACCGGCGCAGCATCTTGGCCACGGTGGGCTGGGCCACGCCCAGGCGGGTGGCGATATCGACCTGGCGGGCTTCACCGCCATCGGCCAACAGGTCGGAAATCAATTCGACATAGTCTTCCACCAGCTCCATACGGTGTGCCTCGCGCACCTGGCGGAAGCTCTCGACCTGGCGCTCGGCCTCGATCAAGGGGGTGGCTTTTGCCGTTGTCGGATCGTCCTTCCTGCGCACGCGTCTGCCCGCCCTTCCAGTCATGCCTGTATTCAAAGCTGAATTCTGGACCAGTGACACGGTAAAGACGATTGTTTCACGTTGCTAATCGGTATAGCAGTGGCTATATTGCACCCATGAGCACTGTCGCGCAAACCGACTCCCCGGCCGCCCCTGCGGCCAGTCTGGGCGCGCTCAACGCGTCGGTGGCCGTACCCGACAAGGGCCATTGGTGGTTCCGCCTGCTGGCCTTCATCGGCCCGGGCTACATGGTGTCGGTCGGTTACATGGACCCGGGCAACTGGGCCACCGACCTGGCCGGCGGCTCGCGCTTCGGCTATCTGCTGCTGTCGGTCATCCTGATTTCGAACCTGATGGCGGTGATCCTGCAGGCGCTGTCGGCGCGGCTGGGCATTGCCACCGGCATGGACCTGGCCCAGGCCTGCCGTGCGCGCTACCCCAAGCCGGCGAACCTGGCGCTGTGGGCGCTGTGCGAAGCGGCGATCATCGCCTGCGACCTGGCCGAGGTGATCGGTACGGCCATCGCCCTGAAGCTGCTGTTCGATCTGCCGCTGCTGTGGGGTGCGGTGATCACCGCGCTGGACACGCTGCTGGTGCTGCTGTTGATGAATCGTGGCTTCCGCGCGCTGGAAGCGTTCGTGATCGCCCTGCTGATGATCATCTTCGGCTGCTTCCTGGTGCAGATCGCGCTGGCCGCGCCACCGGTGATGGAAGTGCTGGGCGGCTTCATTCCGCGCGCGCAGGTGGTGACCGATCCGCACGCGCTGTACATCGCAATCGGCATCATCGGCGCCACCGTGATGCCGCATAACCTGTACCTGCATTCGTCCATCGTGCAGACCCGTGCGTACCCGCGCACCGATGAAGGACGCAGCAGTGCACTGCGCTGGGCGGTGACCGACAGCACTATCGCGCTGACCCTGGCGCTGTTCATCAACGCCAGCATCCTGATCCTGGCCGCGGCGGTGTTCCATGCCAACGGCCGCCTGGATGTGGAAGACATCGAGCAGGCACATCAGTTGCTGGCACCCATGCTGGGCGTGGGCCTGGCATCGACCCTGTTTGCCGTGGCCCTGCTCGCCTCGGGCCTGAATTCCACAGTGACCGCCACCCTGGCCGGGCAGATCGTGATGGAAGGCTTCCTGCGCCTGCGCCTGCCGCCCTGGCTGCGGCGGCTGATCACCCGCCTGCTGGCGATCATTCCGGTGGTGGTGGTGATCGTGCTGTTCGGCGACCAGGGCGCGGTGAAGCTGCTGGTGCTGAGCCAAGTGGTGCTGTCGATGCAGCTGCCGTTCGCGATCATCCCGCTGGTGCGGCTGGTGACCGACAAGGCCACGATGGGCGCCCTGGTGGCGCCGCGCTGGCTGGGCGGCACCGCGTGGGTGATCGCACTGCTGATCGTGGGCCTGAACGTGAAGTTGCTGCTGGACACCTTCGCCGGCGGCTGAGCCCGGTAGATCCACGCCATGCGTGGATGCCCCTGTAGAGTCGAGCCATGCTCGACTCATCGTGCATCGTGCATCGCGCGCGGAGCAGTCGAGCACGGCTCGACTCTACAAAAGCGACTCCGGCCGATTGGGGTTACAGATGCTGTGCGATCGCGGCTTCAATCTGCTGGGGTGACTGGAAACCGGGCAGCCGTGCCTGCTCGTCGCCATCACGGAACAGCGACAACGTGGGCGTCTGCCGCAGACCCAACTGGCGGAAGAACGCTTCCCCCACCGCCTCCAGCTGTACCCGCAACAGGGTGGTGCCCTGCCCGGCCGCGCTGGTGGCCACCCGATGCAGCGACATGTCCAGCATGCGGCACCCCGGGCAGTCGTCCTTGTGGAAATCCACCAGCACCCGTGGGTGCTCGGCCAGCAACTGCTGGAACTGTTCAGGCGTGGTGGCGTTGATGATCTGCATCGGCGGTACTCCAATAATGCGCCAGGACCTCGGCGGTCCATTCGGCGATGGCAGCGGCGTGGCGTTCACCATGCGGCATCTGTTCAATCCGCAGCGGCGGATAGGTGCTGTTGAAATAGCGGATCAAGCGCAGCACGGCGCCGCAGTAGTACTCCTGCCCCCACTGCGTTTCACCGGTGCCGAATACCGCCACCTGCGCTGGCCGCGGCCCGCGCTCGGCGGTGGCGGCAATCCAGGCTTTCATTTCCGACGGCGTGCGCCCAGCGTTGTCAGTCCAGCTGCCCAGCAGCACCAGATCGGCCTGGTCTGCGGCCAGTGCTTGCGACGGATCTGCTGCATCGGCCTCCTGCCAGTACACGGCGTGCCCCGCCGCGCGGCAGTGGCCGGCGATCACCCGCCCCAGTTCGCGCGTGTTGCCACTGAGCGAGGCCACCACGATCAGGATGCGCAGCGCGCCACGCGGCTCAAAGATCGTCGAAGCCGTTGTCGACATTGGTCTTCTTGTAGCTTGCATTGCGCATCTCGAAGAAGTCGGTCTTGGTTTCGGTGAAGTTGTCGGCGTAGGCCTTGATCCAGGGCATCACGTTGTCGGTGGTATCGCTGTACAGGCGCTCGATGCCCAGCATGCCGGCCATCTTGTTGGCCCGGTACTTCACGTAGCGCACCATCTCGTCAACGTCGATGCCATCAATGCCGTCGAGCACTTCACTGGACCACTGGGTTTCCAGCTCGATGGCGTGCTGGAACGCCCCATGCACGTAGTCGCTCAGCTGCTGGGTCTGCAGTTCCGGGTTTTCACCGATGATGGCGCGGATCAGTTCGCTGATGAACTTGGTATGGGCCAGTTCGTCGCGGTTGATGAAGCTGATGATCTTGCCGGTGCCGGTCATCCGGTTCTGCCGCACCATGTTGTAGAAGTACGCGAAGCCGGAATAGAAGTTGATGCCTTCCAGGATGGATGACTGGATGAGCGATTTGAGCAGGGTCTCGGCGGTTCTCTCGCGCATGAAATCGTCATACGCGTCCATGATCGGCGCGTTGCGCTTGATGATGGTCGGGTGGGTACGGGCGATTTCGAAGATGCGGTTCTGGTTGGGCAGGTCGGTGATCGAGGCCAGCACGTAGCTGTAGCTCTCGTTGTGGATCACCTCCTGCTGGCCGATGATGGCTGCATTGGCATGCGCGGCCGGGTCGGTGATGTATTCGGCCACGTTGTAGATGAAGCGCGTCTGCGGTGAATCCAGCGTGGCCAGCAGGCCGATGATCGAGTCGTAGGCGTTCTTTTCGCGGCCGGACAGTTCGCCGTACTGGCGCGCGTCCAGCTTCATGTCCACCTCGTCGGGAATCCAGAAGTTGGTGGAAAGCTCCTTGTAAGCGCGATAGAACGAGGGGTACGGAATGTCGTTCCAGTTCAGGATGCCGCTGGTGCGCCCGTTGATGATGCCGGTGCTGCGGTTGGGGTGGCGGGGTTCCAGGATCTTGATGCGGTCGAGCGGAGTTGCCATGGTCGTTCCTGCAAAGGTAGCGCCGGGCCGCGCCCGGCGGAATGTGCGGTGGCCGCGCGAGGCGCTCGCCGATCAGCTGGAGCACCACTCGCATTCGCTCACGTCGATGTCGTTGGAGCGCACGTAGTAGGTGGTCTTCAGGCCCAGGCGCCACGCGCTCAGGTGCAGTTCCAGCAGGGTGCTGGCGCGGATGCTGCTGGGCACGTACAGGTTGAAGCTGATGGCCTGGTCCACATGGCGCTGGCGGCGCGCGTTCTGCCGCACGCTGGCGAACTGGTCGACCTTGTAGGCGCCCTTTTCGTAGTACGGCCAGGTGTCCAGCGACAGCCCCGGGGCGGCGACCGGACGGCGGAAGTCCTTCTTTTCCTCGTAGTAGAACGCGCTGTAGATCGGGTCGATCGAGGCGGTGGAACCGGCAATCTGCGCGGTGCTCATGTTGGGCGCCACCGCCAGCAGCCAGCCATTGCGCAGACCCTGCGCGGCCACGGCCTGCGCCAGCGCGTCCCAGCCTTCACCGGCGTACTGGCGGTCACGGAAGTAGCGCCCGGTCTGCCAGTCGCTGCCGGCGAACATCGGATAGCTGCCCTTTTCCTGGGCCAGCGCGGCGCTGGCCTGGATGGTGAGGAAGTTGATGCGCTCGAACAGGCTGTCCGACAGCGCTTCGGCCTGCGGCGATTCCCAGTGCACGCCCTGCTGCGCCAGCAGGTGGTGCCAGCCGAAGGTGCCCAGGCCGATGGCGCGGTACTTGCGGTTGGTGATGGTGGCCTGCGGCACCGGCAGTGCGTTCAGGTCGATCACGTTGTCCAGCATGCGCACCTGGATGGGAATCAACCGTTCCAGCACATCGCTGGTCAGCAGATCATCCGCTGCGGTGATCGCCCGGCCCAGATTGATCGATGACAGGTTGCAGACCACGAAGTCCCCTGCCCTGCGCGTGGTCACGATCTGGTCACCGCTGACGATCTCCTGGATCATCCGGGTGGGGCTCATGTTCTGCAGGATCTCGGTGCACAGGTTGCTGGAATAGACCATGCCCGCATGTTTGTTCGGGTTCTTTCGGTTCACTTCATCGCGGTAGAACAGGAACGGGTTGCCGGTCTCCAACTGGCTGAGCATGATGCGCTTGAACAGATCGATGGCCTTCACCGTGCGCCGGCTGATGCGTTCGTCGGCCACCAGTTCGGCATAGCGGTCACGGAAACTGCCCTGCCCGCGCTGCTCGTCGTAGAAGTCCTGCAGGTACCAGCCCTTGGCCTGCTTCACTTCGTGCGGGTCGAACAGGTACCAGTCGGCGCGGCGCTCCACCGCTTCCATGAACAGATCCGGCACGCACACGGCGGTGAACACGTCGTGCGCGCGCAGGCGCTGGTCGCCATTGTTCAGGCGCAGGTCGAGGAACGCTTCAATATCGCGATGCCAGATATCCAGGTAGACCGCCACCGCGCCCTTGCGCTGGCCAAGCTGGTCCACCGACACGGCCGTATTATTGAGCTGCTTGATCCACGGCACCACGCCACCCGACGAATTGGGCACGCCACGGATCGGCGCGCCGCTGCTGCGCACGTAGCCCAGGTACGCACCCACACCGCCCCCATGCTTGGAAACACGGGCGATATCGGTGTTGGAGTCATAGATGCCCTGCAGGCTGTCATCCACCGTGTCGATGAAGCAGCTGGAGAGCTGCCCGCCCACCTTGCCGGCGTTGGCCAGGGTGGGCGTGGCCACGGTCATGTACAGGTTCGACAGTGCCCAGTAGGCCTCGCCCACCAACTGCATGCGCCGTTCGCGGGGCTTCTCGTCCTGCATCAGGTACAGCGCAATGGTCAGCCAGCGCTCCTGCGGCAGCTCGTAGACCTCACGCGTGCGATCAGTGGCCAGGTAGCGCGTGGCCAGCAGATACAGGCCGTTGTAGGCGAACAGGCGGTCGCGATCGGGATCGATCATCTGCCCGGCCTGCTGCAGTTCTTCCTTCGAATAGCAGCGCAGCACATCGTTGCTGTACACGCCGCGGTCGGCCAGGCTCTCCTGCAGGCCGACGAAGGACCCGTACTTCAGCGCTACATCGTAGAAGCGGTTGCGGCTGGCGCGCTTGTACAGGCGGCGCAGGTACAGGCGGGCAGCGAACTGCTCCCATTCCGGTGCAGTCAGGTCCACGCGCGATTCGGCTTCGCGGATCAGCAGATCGACCAGGTCGTCTGCGCTGATGCTGGGCTTGCGCTCGACCATGGCCTGGACCACGCGCCGGTAATCGGCCACATCCAACTGCGGAAACTCGGCATGGATGCTGTCGATGCTGCGCTGCAGCCGCTCGGCGTCGAACGGCAGGCGGCGGTTACCGGCTTCCTTGCTGATCCAGGTCGGTACCTGTTCGCCGCCGGCAGACAAGGCTTCGCCGGCGCCGGCCAGATCGGCCGTGCGATAGGGGGTGTCGTTCATGGTGGTGCGTCTCCAGGCCTGCACGCAGAGAGCGCGCAGCGCCGTGGCGGCCCAGAGCGCGATACCGGCGCACGGGGCTGTCGGTTGGGGATGCCCATGCGCGGGAACACCAGATCGTCGGCATGTGCCTGCGCCTGCGGCCGGTATCCGGACCGTGGGGGCGACCTGGGTCCGCACGAAGGCGGCCGCGTCGACACGGCAAGCCATCAGGGGCGGGCCGCGGGACGTCTGTTGCATCGTCCGGCGGCGGCGGCTGACCGGGAGTGACGGCCACAACATAGTGGGGATGTGGCAGATCGTCAACACAAGATGCGGTAATCACACCGCGTCGCGACGAATGGTCGCAGGATACGGTGTTGCACACACCAACGCTTGTCGCCACCGGCGCTGGCCCCACATCACATCTCTCTTTCCACAGGACCTTCCCCATGCGCGCAGCCCTGCATGCTTCCTTCGGCGATCCGGCCACCGTATTGGCCGCCGGTGACGCCGACCTGCCGGTTCCCGGCCCCGGCGAGGTGCGCATCCGCACCGTACTGGCGCCGATCCACAACCACGATCTGTGGACTGTGCGCGGCCAGTACGGCTACAAGCCGACGCTGCCGGCCATCGGTGGCAGCGAAGGCCTGGGCACCGTCGACGCGCTGGGCGACGGCGTACAGGGCCTGCAGATCGGCCAGCGCGTGGCTGCCGCGTCGGTGCACGGCACCTGGGCCGAAGCGTTCATCGCCCCGGCGCGCATGGTCATTCCGATGCCCGAGGCGATTGCCGATGAAACCGCCGCGCAGTTGATCGCCATGCCGTTGAGTGCGCTGATGCTGCTGGAATACCTGCAGGTGGAACCGGGCCAGTGGATCGTGCAGAACACCGCCAATGGCGCGGTGGGCAAGACCCTGGCAATGCTGGCCGCTGCGCGCGGCATTCCGGTGGTGAACCTGGTGCGGCGCGATGCCGGCGTGCAGGAGATGGCCGCACTGGGCATCGCCCATGTGTTCTCCACCGCCAGCGATGGCTGGAAGGATGCCGTACGCGCGGTGCTGGGCGATGCCGGCGCGACCGCTGCGGTCGATTCGGTGGGTGGCACGGCCGCCGGCGATCTGGTGGGCCTGCTCGGTGACGGCGGCACCCTGGTGTCGTTCGGTTCGATGACCGGCGAGCCGATGCAGATTCCATCGGGCGATGTGATCTTCAAGCAGGCCACGGTGAAGGGCTTCTGGGGCAGCAAGGTCAGCCAGGCGATGGCGGTGGAAGACAAGCGCCGGCTGGTGGGCGAGCTGCTGCAGCGCGCGGCCAGCGGCGAACTGAGGCTGCCGGTGGAAGGTGTCTTCGCACTGGACGATGTCGCCGCCGCCGTGACCGCCAGCGGCAAGCCCGGCCGCGGCGGCAAAGTGCTGCTGCGCCCCTGACCCTTGGTAGCGGCAGGCCATGCCCGGCGTTCGTGCATGACCGATAACGCCGGCCCACCCGCTTGCCCGTAGAGTCGAGCTTGCTCGACTGCCGTTGCCAGAAGCAGTCGAGCAAGCTCGACTCTACCAAGCATCATGCCCGGCGGCCCGGCCACCATCACCGGCTCAGATGCAGGAACTGCAGGTGCCGTTCGTACTGGCTGATGATGTCGTTGATGATCTGCTTGCGGCTGTACCCCACCAGATCGTAATCCTGGCTGCCTTCGAACAGATGCACTTCGGCGCGGTAATAACGCTGGTTGCGCAGCTGCTGTGCGGCGAACGACGGCGTCAGGTAGCCGCTCAGGATCACCCGGTACAGGAAGTCCTGCTGCTCGCCATGGTTCACCGACAATTCCATGTCGCCGGCCTCGAAGCGCGTACTCACCTCCCAGCCCTGCCCGCTCAGCTGCTCGGCCACCGCTTCCATTGCCGGCTTCACCGTGTCATCCATGAAGCGGTACACCTGGTCACGCACCGGGAAGTGCATGGCCTGGCTCAGGCGCTGGCGCCAGCCCTGGTGGTGGCGGTCATCGCCAATCAACGGCGACGGCCGGAACTGCTGCGCCCGCTCGCGGTGTGATTCGTCACTGAAGGCGCGGGTCAGGCCCCACATCATCAACAGCAGTACCGCCGAGAATGGCAGCGAGGCCAGCACCACCGCAGACTTCAACGCGTCGATGCTGCCGGCCAGCAGCAGGCCGGCGGTCAGCACCGCGATCACCGTGCCCCAGAACACGCGCAGCCAACGCGGGCCGTCGTCTTCCGGCGCGCCACCGTGCGAAGACAGCGTGGACAACACCACCGCACCGGAATCTGCCGACGTCACGAAGAAGATGAAGCTGACCAGCACGGTCACTGCGATCACCACGCGGCTCCACGGGTAGCCGTCCAGCAGTGCGTACAGCACCGTAGGCGGGTCATCCACCGCCAGCTGCGCCAGCTGCTGCTGGCCATGGTGCAGCACCTGGTCCAGCGCGCTGTTGCCGAAGATCGACAGCCACGCCAGGGTGAACCCCAGCGGGATTAGCAGCACGCCGAACACGAATTCGCGGATGGTGCGCCCGCGCGAGATGCGTGCGATGAACAGGCCCACGAACGGCGCCCAGCCGATCCACCACGCCCAGTAGAACACCGTCCAGCCGCCCAGCCATTCCGGCCGCCCGCCGTAAGCGTAGACATCGAAACTCTTGCCGACCACGCTGCCCAGATAGTCGCCCAGGTTCTGCATCAGCGTGCTCAGCAGGTACTGCGTGGGGCCGGCGCACAGCATGAACAGCACCAGCGCGATGGCCAGCAGCATGTTGATGTTGGCCATCCAGCGCACGCCTTTTTCCACGCCGGACACGGCCACCACCACCGCCGCGCCCATCATCGCCACCACCAGCAGGATCTGCACGAGGTTGGAATGCGGCACGTTGAACAGGTGGGTCAGGCCAGCGTTGAGGTGCAGCACGCCAAAGCCCATGTCGGCACCGATGCCGAACACGGTGGCGACGATACCCAGCGCGTCCACGGTGTAGCCGATGGGGCCGTTGATGCGCTTGCCGATGAGCGGGTACAGCGCCGAGCGCAGCGCCAGCGGCAGGTTGTGGCGATAGGCGAAATAGGCCATCGCCATCGCCGCCAGGGCGAACACGCCCCAGCCATGCAGGCCCCAGTGCAGGAACAGCAGCTGCATGGCCTGGCGCGCACCGGCCTCGCCGGCGGCGGCGTCGCCCTGCGGCGGCTGCATGTAATGGGTCAGCGGTTCGGAAACGCAGAAGAAGAACAGGGTGATGCTGATGCCGGCAGCGAACAGCATGCCGGCCCACGACAGATAACTGAACTCAGGCTCGTCATGGTCGGCACCCAGCTTGATGCCGCCGTACCGCGACAGTGCCACCCCGACCACGAACACCAGATACAGGGTCATGGCGAGCAGGTAGTACCAGCCTACGTTCAGCGCGGCCCAGTCCTGGGCCTTCACCAGCAGCCGGCCGGCACCCAGCGGGAACAGGCTGACAAACAGCGCGAACGCCACGACAACGATCGCCGCGAAGGCGAACACAGGCCGTAGGGTGCGCACCGGGGAAGGTTGCGGCTCCAGTGCTTCCATGGGGCGGCGGTCTCCGGTCGATCAAAGAATGAACCGACCGAGTCTGGCTGAACCGCAGTGGACGCCGCATGAAGTGCCCCCGCGCGATGACAGCGGGGGGACAGGCCGGGCGTGCTATCGCGCGCGCAGCCGCGCGCTTCAACCCATCCGCCGGTACATCCACGCCCTGCGTGGATGATCATGCTTCAGTAGATCCACGCCATGCGTGGATGACCGCTCCGCGATCAACCGTGTGCCAGCGCGTACTCCAGCGCCGAACACACCGCGGCCACCTGCGCGTCGTTGCACTGCTGCGGCGTGGCGCGCGGGCTGTCGGGGTAGACCTCGGTGGTGGTGGTGTACTTCGCGCCGGTGATGCCTGCGCACAGCCCCAGCTTCACCAGCGGGTACTCGATCACCCCGTGCGCCACCACCGGCGAACCGATGATCTCGCCCTTGTCGTCGGCCGGGGCGATATGGGTCACCTGCTCCACCGCGGCGATCACGGCCTGCTGGAAGGCCGGCTGCGGGTTCTCGCTGTCATCGACCAGGTAGAAGCCATCGGGAATCAGGCCCGGCTCGAACGGCTTGCCGTCGCGTGCGGCCAGGGCCGGGCGGAACTCGCTCTCGTCGCTGTCGGTGGTTTCGTGCAGGTCGATGTGCAGCACGAACTGGCCCTTGTACGGGGCGATCAGTTCGATCAGCGCAGTCGATTCGCGCGCCGGGCCGTCGGCGCGGAAGTTGCGGTTCGGGTCGATCGCATCATGGTTCCAGCGGTTGATGCGCTCGTAGCCCCACGGGTTCACACACGGGGCCACCAGCACATTGGCCTGGCCGGCGTAGCGGCCGGCCTGCTGTTCCAGAAACTGCAGCGCACCCATCACCCCGCTGGTTTCGTAGCCATGCACGCCGCCGGTGACCAGCACGGCCGGCAGCGCCGGGTTCCAGTCGCGGCTGCGCAGGGCGAACAGCGTGTAGGTCTCGCCGGCGTAATCCAGCTGGCCATAGGCCACCGTGTCGAAGCGTTCGGCCAGCGCGTGGATGCGCGGCAGCACGTCCTGGTCGTAGCGGCGCAGGCGCTGCTGGCGCGCCTGCCACTGCGCACGCTCGGCCGCGCCCCACGGCTGGCCAGGGGTTCCGACGGGGTAGAAGGCGGCGTGGGACATGCAATTCTCGCGGTATCAGGAAGCAGCCCAGCACTTTAGCACCGGGGCCACGGCACTGAACGGGCGGGCGATTCCCTTCCTGCAACCAATCAGCAATAATTCTCATTTACCACCCTTCCCGACCTGCCCCGATGCCTACCCCAACCCTGCGCCCCGGCGCGCGCCTGCCGCTGGCCGCCGCCCTTGCCCTGTGCCTGACTGCCACCGCCCAGGCGCAGGACAGCGCCACCACCCTGGACAGCATCCAGGTCTCGGGCACCTGGCTGGGCACCGGCCTGCATGACAGCGTGAAGCGCTTCGCGGGCGCCCGCACCGTGGTCGACCGGCAGAGCATCGACGCCAGCGGCGCGGCCAGCATCGGCGATGCCATGCGCCGCATTCCTGGTGTGCAGGTGACCGACAATTCCGGCACCGCCGGCAGTTCGATCTCGCTGAACATCGGCGTGCGCGGCCTGACCGGCCGTTACTCGCCGCGCTCCACCGTGCTGCTGGACGGCGTGCCGCTGGCGGTGGCGCCGTACGGCCAGCCGCAGCTCTCCTTCGCGCCCACCAGCCTGTCCAACATCGAATCGATCGACGTGGTGCGTGGCGGCGGCGCGGTGCGCTACGGGCCGCAGAACGTGGGCGGCATCATCAACTTCAGCACCCGCGCCATTCCCACCGAAGCCGGCCTGCACGGCGAGGCCGGGGTGCGCTACAGCGCCAATGACCACGGCGGCGGTGACAGCACCCAGTACAACGCCTTCCTGGGCGGCACCGCGGACAACGGGCTGGGCATGGCCCTGCTGTATTCCGGCCAGGACGGCCGCGGCTGGCGCGAGGGCAGCGACGACCGCTTCGACGATCTGGCGCTGAAGTTCGCCTATGCGCTGGACGAGCGCCAGCAGCTGCGCGCCAAGCTGTCCTATTACAACGTGCGTTCGCTCACACCCGGCGGCCTGACCCGCGCCCAGTACGAAGCGGACCCGTTCCAGAACACCCGCCCGACCGATTTCTGGAAGGGCCACCGCGCTGGCATCGACCTGGGCTACACCAACACCCTGTCCGATACCCGCGAATTCGAAGTACTGGCGTATTACAACGAAAGCAACCGCGCCAGCGCGCTCATCAACGCCGCCAACACGCAGATCACCGTGCAGCCGCGCGACTACCGCGTGCTGGGCATCGAGCCGCGCTACACCCAGCGCCTGCAGTGGGGCAGCACCGTGCATGACCTGACCGCCGGCTACCGCTTCCTGCGCGAGCGTGGCAACGACCGCAGCTACACCACCACCCGCCGCACCGGAGCGGAAAGTGCCACCACCCGCTTCAACAACGCCACCGACGCGCATTCGTTCTACATCGACGACCGCATTGCCGTGGGCCAGTGGCGCATCACCCCGGGCGTGCGCATGGAGTGGATCGACATGGACCGCCGCCAGGCCGGTGGCGCGGCCACCTTCAGCAGCCGCAACGACAAGGCGCTGCCGTCGCTGAACATCGCCTACCTGCTGACCCCGCAGTTGACCGTGTTCGGCAACTACACCACCTCGTTCGGGCCGGTGCAGAACATCCAGTTGAATTCGCAGACCGCCAGCAACCCGCTGAATCCGGAAGTGGCCAAGACCACCGAACTGGGTGCGCGCTGGCAGGACGGTGCGCTGCGCGCGGAAGTGACCGTGTTCAAGATGCGCTTTGACAACCAGATCCTGCAGGTGCCGGGCATCACCCCGGCCACCTTCCAGAACATCGGCGCCACCGACCACAAGGGCTTGGAAAGCGCCGTGGCCTACCAGTTCGCCGAAGACAGCGCGCTGGCCGGGCTGGAGCTGTACGCGAACTACACCTGGACCAAGGCGATCCAGCAGTCCGGTGACAACCGCGGCCTGGATGTGCCGTTCTATTCGCGCGACACCGACAGCGTGGGCGCCCGCTATGCCCTGTCGGGCTGGACCTTCAACCTGTCCAGCACCCACCAGAGCGGCCAGTTCTCCGACGCCGCCAACACCTGGGCCGAGAGCGCTGATGCGCGCGTGGGCCGCGTGCCCGGCGTGCGCCTGTGGAACGCGCAGGTGGCCTGGCAGGTGCCGGGGCTGGGCGACAGCGAGATTGCGCTGGGCGTGAACAACCTGGCCGACAAGCGCTGGTACACCCGCAACGTGGACGGCAATGCCGGCCGCATGGTGGCCGCGCCGCGTACGTTCTACGTGCAGGGCCGCTACCGCTTCTGAGCGCCTAGCCGCCTGATGCGGTGACGGTGGCGATCACGGTGGCGGCGTATCATGCCGCCACCATGTCGCCCACCGCTTCACCATCGCGCCTGCATCTGGCCTTCCAGGGCCTTCGCCTGCGCCTGCGCGGCAGCGACCTGTGGTTCATTGCGCTGGCCCTGGTGGTGGGCCTGATCGCCGGCGGCCTGACCCTGCTGCAGGCCGGGTTGGCGCGCAGCCTGCAGGCCAGCCTGTATGGCCTGGACGACGGCATCCGGCTGAGCTCGTTGCCTTCCCTGCCCTGGACCGCGCTGCTGGTGCTGCCGTTGGGCGGCCTGCTGGTGGGCCTTGTCAGCCTGGCCGCCAGCCGCCTGAAGCGCCCCCTGCTGGATGCGGTGGAAGCCAATGCCCTGCACGGCGGCCGCATGTCGATGCGGGACAACCTGATCGTGCTGGTGCAGACCCTGCTGTCCAACGGCAGCGGCGCCTCGGTCGGGCTGGAAGCTTCGTACACGCAGATGGGCGCGGGCAGTGGTTCGCAGCTGGGCCGGGTGATGCGCCTGCGCCGCAACGACGTGCGCACCCTGGTGGGCGCCGGTGCGGCCGGAGCCATTGCAGCAGCGTTCG
The DNA here is from genome assembly GCF_016624905.1 of Stenotrophomonas sp. S49. NCBI lineage: Bacteria > Pseudomonadati > Pseudomonadota > Gammaproteobacteria > Lysobacterales > Lysobacteraceae > Stenotrophomonas > Stenotrophomonas sp. S49. The sequence goes on from NZ_JACVUD010000033.1 coordinate 17,342, forward strand.
GCGCGCCCTTGGCCGGCGCGTTCTATGCCTTCGAAATCGTCATTGGCGCCTACACGCCCTCGGCCCTGGCGCCGGTGGCGGTGGCCGCGCTGGCCGGTGCTTTCGTGGCCGACCAGGCCGGCATGGATGCCTACCTGCTGCCGGCCGCCGCCACCATCGATGTTCGCGCGGCCGACTATGCGATCTACGGCCTGCTGGGCTGCTGCTGCGCGATGGTGGGCATCGTCATCATGCGCCTGATCGCCTCGATCGAAGGCGGGGTGAAGCGCAGCCCCCTGCCCGCCTGGGGCCGCCCGGTGGTGGGCGGGCTGCTGCTGATTCCGCTGGCGCTGGCCAGCCCACAGGTGCTGTCGTCCGGGCATGGCGCGCTGCACCTGGACCTGACCACCCACCTGCCACTGATCTGGATCGGCGGGCTGCTGACCCTGAAGTGCCTGGCCTCGGGCATTTCGCTGGGCTTCGGCTTCCGCGGCGGGTTGTTCTTCGCCTCGTTGTTCATGGGCACCCTGGTGGGCGCGCTGTTCGCCGGCCTGCTGGGGCTGGCTACCGGTGTGCCGGTGATCGATGCCACCTCGGCCGCACTGGCCGGCATGGCCGCGCTGGCCGCGGCGGTGGTGGGCGCACCGATGACCATGGCCATGCTGGTGCTGGAAGGCACCCACGACTTCCTGCTGACCAGCGTGGTGATGAGTGCGGTGCTGGTATCGAGCACGCTGGTGCGACAGTGGTTCGGCTACTCGTTTTCCACCTGGCGCATGCACCTGCGTGGCGAAAACATCCGCAGTGCGCGCGACGTGGGCTGGATTCATACCCTCAGCGCCGGGCGGATGATGCGCAAGGGCGTGGCCACCGCGCCGGACAGCCTGGACGCGGCCACCTTCCGCCAGCGCTTCCCGCTGGGCTCGGGCACCCGGGTGATCCTGATCGACGGCGAAGGCCACTACGCGGGCATCGTGCAGATTGCCCGCCTGTTCGGCGACGGGGTGAAGGCCGATGCAGCGGTCACCGATTTCGCCGAGAACCGTGACGTGGCCCTGTCGGCCAGCGCCGACGTGGTGAGCGTGATGCAGCGCTTCGACCAGACCCAGGCCGATGAACTGGCCGTGGTGGCCAGCGATGGCCAGGTACTGGGCGTGGTATCCGAGGCGTTCGTGCGCAAGCGCTATGCCGAAGAACTGGACAAGCGCCAGCGCGAACTGATGGGCGAACGGGTGGACGACAGCGAATAGACCCGGCGCGGGCGCGAGGCTACAACGCCTCGCCGGCGTCGGCCAGGCGCGATTCGATCAGCGCCTGCCACTGCTGCAGCAGGTCCACCAGCATGTCCAGTTCGGCATCGGCGCGCTGCGCCCGGCCACTGCGCAGGCTGGCCTGGGCTTCCTGCAGCTGGGTCAGGAAGCCCAGCACCGTATCGGCCTGCACGATCAATCCGGGCAAGCGGCGGCCGGGGATGCGCACCACCGCATGGTTGCCCAGCGGCCCGTACACCGTCAGCGTTTCATCGGTCTTCATGCGCAGGGGCAGGAATTGGGCATTCATCGTGGGCACCGGGTAAAGCCTGGACCACCGGCAGGCAGGGTGACGGGGGAGACGTAGCCCTGCCCGCCGGTAGACCAGGGGGGAAACACGGGGAAAAGCGCACACCCGGTGGCCGGGCTGTCAATGCGGCTGCGCCACACCGGCGATCTGCACGCGCCGGTTCGGCGCCAGGCACGCGATCAGCTGGGCGCGATCGCGCTGCGCGCACTGCACCAGGGGGTCGGCAGCGCCGCGTCCTTCCGCACGGATGCTGGTGCCAGGGACCCCGCCCTGGACCAGCGCACTGCGCACGGCCTCGGCGCGCCGTTGCGACAGGTGCTGGTTATACGCGGCGCTGCCGATGCGGTCGGTGTAGCCCACCACCTGGATGGACTGCACCTGGCTGGCTTCACGCACCTGCCCCAGCACGCCCTGCACCACCTGCTGCCCGTTGGCGCTCAGCGCGGCGCTGTCGAAGGCAAACAGCGCATCGGCGGACAGATGCAGCGGTTGCTCCGGCAACGCGGCGGCCTGCGGCGGCGGCGGCGGGCGCGGCGGGTCGAGCACGGCGGCGCAGGATTCGGGCTTCCAGTAACCGCCCTGGGCAATGCCCTTGTCATCGAAGCGCACCTGGAACTGGCAGGTGAAGTATTCGGCGCCCTGCGCGGTGCGGAAGTTGAACAGGTAGTTCCACTGGCGCACGCCCCACATGCCCTCGTTGAAGTGCGGCGTGCCCAGCAGGGTGTACAGCTGGCGCTTGCTCATGCCCGGCGCGAACCGGCGCAGATCGGCGATGTCTGGGTAGATGCCTTCCTTCAGCGAGGCCTTGCGTGCCTCCGGGAAGACTACGTTGGCTTCGGCCGGGCCATCGCCAGCGGGCGCGTGGCTGCGGCAGGCGGCCAGCAGGCCGGCCACCAGCAACAGCACAAGCCAGGCGACGATGCGGCGCGATTGCAGGATGCGATGCAGTTTCATGTGCTTCCCCCTGTTGTACGGAACAGCGCCGCCGGGATGCGTTGGCGCCCCGGCGGCGTGCTTCACCACTGGATGCCGGCACCGACGGCCACGCCGGCTTCGCCGCGGCTGTTGGTGGAACCGCTGAACTTGTAGATCCAGCGCCCGCCTTCGGAGACACCGGAGATACCGACCGCCACACCCGATTCGCCGTTGTAGCTGCCAGCTGCGAACGAGGCCATGTTGCGGCCCGCTTCGCTGGGCTGCGGCAGCGAAGCGGTGGCCATGGCCGAGGCCACGCCTGCCGAGGCACGGCTGTCGGTCTTGCGCAGGTTGCGCTCGAAACCGCCCATGCGCTCATCGGTATAGGCCTTGGACCAGTCCAGGGTCTGCGCCATGCCCGACTTCAGCTGGTCCACGTTCACCGCATCGGTTCCGGCCGTGCCGGCGGCCACGTTGCGCACCGTGGTCGGGCCGCTGCTGGTGCTGCCCAGGGTGACGCTGTTGTAGTTGGTGGCACCGTTGGTGGTGGTGTCGTAGCGGATGTTGCCCTGTTGCGACGCCTGCAGCTGGCGCACGTTCACCGCATCGGTGGCGGCGCTGCCGTCGGCCACGTTCACCACCTGGCGTTCTGCGCCGGCCGCGCCGACCGACACCGTGTTGGCACGGTCGGCCACCGAACCGGCACCCAGCGCCACCGCATTGTCGGCCTGCGCCTGGGCGCCGTTGCCCAGTGCGGTGGAGTTGGCCCCGGCCGCTACCGAACCGGCACCACCGGCGGCGGAATTGGCGCCGGTGGCGGCCGGATCGGCCAGGTTGTTGCTGTTGTTGGCGCGGAAACTGCCTGCCACGTTGGTGATGTTCTGGATCTTCTGGTCGGTGTAGGCCTTGGACTGGTCGATGGCGTAGGTCACGCCGTTGTTCAACTGGCCCACGTTCACCGCATCGTAGGTGTCCGAACCATCGGCCACGTGCGTCACCTTGCGTTCGCTGCCGGTGCTGCCCACCGACACTTCGCCGGCCGAATTGCTGGCGCCCGCCTGGCCATAGGCACCGGTGTAGCCGCTCTGCGCGCCCACGCTGGCCACCGCGCCGCTGCCCAGGGCCACGCTGTTGTCGGCGCTGGCACTGGCACCGTTGCCCACCGCCACGCTGCCGGCACCGGCCGCACTGGCCTGCGGCCCCAGCGCCAGCGCTTCGGCGCCAGCGGCGGTCGCGGCGGAGGCGGTGGAGTTGACCGCCAGATACGGGCTGCTGCCGCCACTACTGATGCGCTGGTTGAGCACCTGCAGCGAACCATCCACGGCGGAGAACGCGGCGGTGACGTTGCTGTAGTCGTTCTGGATGAGCGTGCCATCGGTAGCGATGGAGGAGATGCGGAAGCTGGGCGCCACCCACAGGCCGGTGTTGCCGTTGTAGGTGGTACTGCCGCCGAAATAGCTGGCCACCGTGGTGTGGGTGGCGAACAGCTGGTCGCCGGTGATGGCATCGCTGCTGCCGGCCAGGACGCTGCCGGCGGCCACGTTGGTCACTTTCACCGGCGCGCCACCGGTACCGCTCAGGGTGATCGAATCGACCACGTTGCCGCTGCCGTCCACATCGTACTTCACCGCGCGCGCATCCAGCTCGTCGCTCTGCTCGGCCACGTTGGCCAGCGAGACGCTCACTGCATCGAACGCGGTACCCACGTCGTTGTAGCTGCCCTGGCTGAGCGAGCCATCGGCGGCCACGTTGTTCAGGGTGTAGGTGGGTGCCAGCACCACGCCGCTGGCATCGACCGTGGCGCCGCCGCCCAGGTGGGTGGCCAGGATCTGGTTGGCCGCGAACAGCTGCGCGCCATTGATCGCTTCGGTGCTGGCCGCACTCACCTGGCCCGGGCCCAGGTTGCGCAGCGTGGTGGCGGTGCCGGTCTGGCCCAAGGTGGCGCTGGCATAGTTCACGCTGCCATCGCCATTGAGGTCATAGCGCAGCGCGCCCTCTTCCGAGGCCTGCAACTGCGACAGGTTCACCGCATCGGTGGCCGCCGTGGCCGCAGCAACATTGGTGATCTGCCGCTCCGCACCGGCCGCGCCCACCGACACCGTGTTGTCACGGTCGGCCACGCTGTCGGCACCGACGGCGATGCTGTTCGCAGCGGCCGCCTGCGCATTGCTGCCCACCGCAATCGAATCAGCACCTGCTGCCAGGGCTTCCACACCGGTGGAATTGACCCGCAGGTACTTGGTGCCGCCGTTGCGGATATCAGTGATCTGCGTGTTGAGATTGACCAGCGAGCCATCCACGGCATCGAAGGCGTCGGTGGCGTTGTCATACAGGCCCTGCGCGATCGCGCCGTCACTGCCGATCGTGCTGATCTGGAACAGCGGCGCAGTGAAGGCACTGGTGGCCGGATCAAACGCAGCCTGGCCGCCGAAGAAGCGCGCGATGGCATCGTTGCTGGCGTACAGCTGTGCACCATTCACCGCTTCGGTGCTGCCCGCATTGATCGCCCCGGCGGCCAGGTTGGCCACCGTGGTGGCGCCGGTGCCATTGCCCAGGGTGACGCGGGTGTAGATCGGATCGCCGGCACCGTCCAGATCGTAGGTGACCGCCGCATCGCCCACGGCCTGGATCTGCGAGATGGCGCCCTGCAGCTGGGCCACGTTCACCGCATCGGTGGTGGCACTACCGGCGGCCACGTTGGTGATCTGGCGTTCGCCGCCGTTGGCGCTGCCCACCGACACTTCACCGGCCGACACCTGCGCGGTGGTCAGGCCGTAGGCGCTGTAGCTGGCCTGGGCGCCGCGCACCGCGGCCGAGCGGAAGCCCAGTGCAACCGAATTGGCCTGGTTGGAGGTCGCTTCGGCACCCAACAGGGTCTGTCCGTTGGCGGTGCCGACTGCGCTGTCGCCGACGATGACCGAATGGCCCATGCGCGCGGCGTAGTCGGCGGTGGGCACGCCGGTGGGATTGCTGGGGTCGTTGGTGCCGTTGCCGGGGAAGGCCACGTTTGCATCGACCTGCGGCAGTTCGTGGCGGGCGTTGGCGCCGATCACCACTTCCCGCGAACCGTTGGCGTAGGCGCCGTCGCCCATCAGCACCTGGTAGTCCTGCGCGGCATTGACCGCCCAGCAGGAGATGTCAGCCAGGCCGATGTCCAGGCACTTGCCCGCCCATTCGGGCGAATCGGAGGGCAGCAGCAGGCCCAGCAGGCCGCCGGGATTGCCGTTGTTGATGTTGTAGATGTAGCTGTCGGAGGTCACCCCACCGATCAGGGTCAGATGCGAGTTGCCGCCGGTGACCGCGCCGCCCAGGCCGTTCAGCGTGCTGCCCACCGGCGAGGCATTGACCAGCGGAATGCCCAGTGCGTTGACCGCCGAATAGGTCTGCATGACGTTAGCGGTGCTGACCCGCAGGTTGCCGTTGCTCAGGTAGCCATCGCCACCGAACAGGCCGTTGGTGGTCGGGCCGATCAGCGCGCTCAGGCCGCCGACCACACCGCCGTTGCCGATGATCAGCCCGGCGTTGGGATCGCCGGCCACCGGTGCCTTGCCGGTGCTGGCGGCAATGGGCGACGGCGAGGACAGGCCAAGACCGCCGACCGCCCCACCGACCAAACCACCCACGGCGCCGGTCAGGTTGCCGACCGTTCCGTTCAGATCGCCATTGAGCAGGCTGCCCACGGCATCGCCGACCCCGCCCAGCGCCGAACCGACACCGTTCAGCAGGCCGCCCAGCCCCAGCGCCGAGGTCTGCGCGGTGGCGGTCGCGTTGGCAGCAAGCTTGAGGTTGCGGTCGGCCACCACCGGCTGGCCATCCGGGCCCTGCACCCGCACGTTGCCGGCCACGCCGGTATCGAAGGCCGCAGTGATCGCGCGGTCGTCGGTATCCCCCGGGGTTTCTTCCTTGGCCGGCAGGGTGACCGCAGCGGTTGCGGCCACATCGGCATCGCCTTCGATGCGCTGGCCGATGGCCGCCAACTTGGCACCCACACTGCCTTCGACGGCCGCCTTCAGCCCGGCCGGGTCTGCGCTCCCACCCAGGGTGACGCGCGGTGCGGCCTCGACCGCGGCCACGGTGTGCCCGCCCACGCCGATGTTCGCCTTGGCGTTGGCCTGCGCAGCCGCCGCCAGCGGCGCCTGCGCCGAGGGCTGCAGTGCGGCGGCCACGTCTGTATCCAGCGCGACCGCTTCGCTGCCGCCCAGCGCGACCGATGCCTTGAGTTGCGCGCCCAGCGCCGGTGCTGACTGCGTTGGCGCAGCCAGCGTCACGTTTACCTTGGCCGGCACCACAGTGCGCACGATCGGCAGCACACCGGTGTTCAACTGCAGCGCAACGCGCGCATCGGCATTGGTTGCGGTGTTGGCCTGCGCCGCCCGTGCCGCCAACGCCACTTCGGCATCCACCTTCACCGGCATCGTCTGCGTGTACTTGGCTGCCAGCGCCTGCAGGTCACGCAGCGACTGGTTGCTTTCGGTCGCGTGTGCTGTACCGCTGGCCAATACGCACAGCAGCGCCAGGGCCAGCAGGCTCGGCGCCGGCATCGCGCTGCGCGCGTCGTGCAGGGTGGCGCCGGCGTTATCACCGGTGGCCAGTTCCGAAGCGACCACCATGGCATTGAGCTGGCGGTTCCAGACGCGTCGGTAGATGCGATTCATGAGTAATTCCCCCGTAGGCGTACAGCTTGAAAGTCAGTGGAGTGCCGCAAGGCAGGTGACTGACATTTCGCGCCTTTCCGCGCGCACGGGGCACTTCATTCCGGCACGGCAATCGCGCATTCCGGCAAAACGACGGCCAGATTCGGCAACCGGATATGCAAAACCGGCAGAACCGGGTATTCAGCAACGCAGGGAGTAACTCAGGCCGGCTGACCGATCTGTGCCGGTGCGCGCATCAGCGTGTCGCGCGGCAGTTCGCCAAATACCTTGCGGTAATTATCTGCAAACCGCGAAAGATCCCACAGCCCGCAGCTCAGGGCGATGGCCTTGACCGAACGCCGGCTGGAATCGGCCATGGACAGGCTGCGGCAAGCCGCGCACAGCCGCAGCATCGACAGGTATCGGTTTGGCGAGGTACCGAACAGGTCTTCGAATGCGTAACGCAGGCCGCGCTCGCTGACCCCTGCGGCATCGCAGATTTCATTCATATATATATTGCGACGCAGGTTGAGCCGCATGAAGTTCTCGGCGCGCTGCGCGATCAGGTAATGGGTGCGGCGCGCACGGCTGCACCCGGGGCGATCACCGGGGCCGGTGGCCAGCAGCGCCTGCACGTGCTCATGCAGCAGGCGCTCGGTCTCTTCGATCTGCAGCACCCCGCCCTGGCCCAGCTGCTGGTGCAGCTGGTGATAATGCCGGGCCAGCGGCAGCTCATCGGCGCCCAGGGTAAACAACGAGAGGGCCTGCCCTGCCGGCGGCGTGCTGCGCAGGCTCAGTTCGGCCAGCTTGCGCTGCACGCGCTCCACCGGCACCAGCATCAGGGTCATCTGGGTGCCGGGGCTCAGGGTGAATTCGCTGATGCCTTCGGGAAGAATGGTCAATGCCATGCCCGGCGCCAGCGGCACGCCGTGGCACCAGCTGAGCGTGTCGTCAGTGGTGTGCAGATACCCCAGCATGGCCCAGTCCGGTGGCAGCATGAACCGGCCACGGCAATGGAAGCCGCAGTGCAGACTGCAGAACAAGGCTTCTTCGTGCACCCGCGAAGCGAATGCCGCGCGCGGACCGTTGCCATCCAGCAGCAGCAGTTCCACGTCGCACACCCGCAGCACACCGCTGAGTGTGGCCAGGTCGATCGACCTGAGCCCGCTGTCGGCGCTGTCCGCTACCCCACCATCGACCATGACAGTGTTTTCCCCTGTTGGTTTGCCGCGCAGCACCGCCCCCACTGCCTTACAGGGCGTGTACTGCTTCCACGAACCTCCTGGTGCATGCCGACGGCGGCCCTGACACATACCCCCCATCGGAAACCGCATAACCTTGAATGGGAGTATGCCCGATAATCGGTGTCCGTAAACAGATCACACTTTCGTTGCGGCCAACGCGTTCATTCCTGAATATAAACAGGGTTATGGCACAGTTTTCGCATGCAGCCATCACATAATCACGCAACCTGCACTTTCGTGAATCGTTCTGGCAGCCAACGGATATCGATCACAAAAGCGGCCTGAAATCTTCATGATTTTTCCGGATCTGCCGAATTTGCATATAGGTTCCGGTTGCAGCCCACCCTCGTTCAGGCAAAGTCGATAACACGGTGATCCGGCGTTGCAGCAGCGGCCGCATCCAGGGGGAACGATGGACATGCGCAGCAGCACGACAGGTACGCACGACGGCCATGACCGGCCGGCTGCGCGCGCGTATGCGCCGATGCCCGCCCCTGGGAGCCGGATCTTCGCAGACGCGCCAGGCGGAACCAACCGCCCGGCCTCCTCCGCCAGGACGGCGAAGGCCCAGGGTTGATCCCGGCGGAGCCGGGCCACCACCCATGCAGTGCCCTGCAACACCATCTGACAGGTAGAGGGAGATCACCGTCATGAACGCTTCCATCAAGAAGTTCCTGAAAGAAGAAGACGGCGTTACCGCGCTGGAATACGGCCTCCTGGCCGCCGTGATCGCCGGAATCCTGGTGGCGGTCGGCAACGACCAGATCCGCGATTTCTTTGAAACGCTGTTCACCACGCTCAAGAACGTGGTGACCAACGCGGCTGGCTCGGCCAGCGGCGGCACCGGCAGCTGACCGAACGCGCAGCTGCCGCCGGCCCGGTGCCGGTATCGCACCGCGATGCCGCGCCCGGGGCAGACGGAACAAGCGGGTAATGGACGACGAGGGTGCGTGATGACACTGCTGGGACTGCTGGCCATTGGACTGTGCCTGCGGGTTGCGATCAGCGACCTGTACGCCCGTCGGGTGCCCAACGCCTGGCTGCTGGCCGCGTGCGCGCTGGCGCTGCCGTGGTTGCTGGTCAGCCAGCTGACCGCCACACCGCAACCGCTGGCGGCGCACGTGCTTGGCGCGGTACTGGGCTTGCTGGCGCTGCTGCCGTTCCATCTGCTGCGCATGATGGGCGCCGGCGATGTGAAGTTCTTCGCCGTGCTGGGGTTGCTGCTGGGCTGGCAGGCGCTGTTGCCGGTCTGGATCGTCGCCAGTCTGGCCGCGGGACTGCACGCCGGCATCGTCGTGGCCTCCCGGGTGCTTGCACCGCGACTGCCGGCAACGCTGCAGGCGCAGCACTGGCAGGCGCACCCTGCCCTGCGCGACATGCAGCAGGCGCGACAGGGCCGTACGGGCACGCCCTACGCAACCTATCTGGCCCTGGCGGCCATCGGCTGGCTGTTGGTCACCACCTATGGAGGCGCCGCATGAAGCGCTGCGCGCCACGCCGGCAACACGGCGCCGCCACGATTGAATTCGCGCTGATGCTGATGCTCGGGCTGATTCCGTTGCTGATGTTCACCTTTTCCGGGGTGATGATCATGGCCGCGCAGCAGACGCTGGCAACGGCTTCGGCCGAAGGCGCACGCGCGTCGCTGCGCTATGCCAGCGCCAACGAACGCCGCGTCGCCGCCTGTACCGCCGCACGTCGGTCGATGCAGTGGCTGCTGCAGTTTTCCAGCCAGGAACCGGATTGCAGCGCTGGCGGCAGTGGCGCCATCGTCGTCTCCCCCTTGGCCGCATGCAGCGGCCTGGCCAGCGCGCAATGCGTGACGGTCACGGTCAGCTATGACTATGCCGCCCACCCCTTCCTGCCCGGCACCGGCACGCTGTATGGCTGGGTGATGGGCGATCCGATCCGCAGCAGTGCCGTGGCCCAGCTCGATCTGGGCAGCAACTGACCCACGTACCAGGAGAGGCGAATCATGTTGAAGCTGACCCGCATCGCCGCCATCGCGCTGATCGCATTGGCCGTGCTGCTGGCCCTGGTCGCCTTCGTTGTGGGCCGCACGCCCGCCACCGCGCCGGCCGCCGCACCGATTGCCAGCCAGCCCGGCGCCGCCACCATTACCGTGGTGGAAGCCATTGCCCGTCTACCTGCCGGTGAGCCGATCACAGCGGCCGGGGTACGCCTGGCCCAGCGCACCCAGCCGGTACCCGGCGCCCCCACGGACCTGGCGGCGGTGGTCGGCAAGGTGCCGGTGCAGGACATCGCCGAAGGCAGCGCGATCAACCAGGGGCTGCTGGCGCAGGGGTTCTCGCTGCAGCTGCGGCCTGGCGAGCGCGCGCTGGCGGTGCCGGTGGATGAGCTGGTCGGCGCCGGCAACCGCATTCTTCCCGGTGATTTCGTCGATGTCTTCATGAACCTGCGCAGCAACAACAATGCGATCAATGGCACACAGGACGTGGCACAGACCCGCCTGCTGCTGTCGCGGTTGCGGGTGTTGAGCTACGGTCAGCAGGACATCGTTCCGGTTGCGGCGGAAGCGGCAGCGACCACGCCCGCCGACAACGACCCGCGCGCGGCCGACATCACCGGCGCAGGCAGTTCCAGCAGCACCAGCAAGGGCGGCGCAGAGGCCACCCAACCTGCGCGCAGCGCGGTGCTGGCCGTGCCGGTCGCCGAGGCGAACCGGCTGCTGCTGGGCGCGCAGCAGGGCAAGCTGTTCCTGGCCCTGCGCAACCCGGCTGACACCGGCCTGCCCGATGTGGCGCTGTTCGCGCCGGCCAAGGGCGTGCTCGATCCCGTGCGCGGCCTGGACGCCGAACAACAGGCGGCGCTGCAGCGCCCCGAGAACAATGCCTTTGCCGGCCTGGACGGCGAAGCACTGGCCGGCAAGGGCCTGACCGAACGCGCCCCCGCCGCACCCACTGCCCGTGCCAGCGCGCCGCGCCGCACTGCGCCGCGCCCGGCCGGCATCGAAATCATCCGCGGCGATAGCGCTGCGCCCCGCGGTTCCCTCTGACCGGATTCCGGAGCCTCCATGACCCAACGCCGCCACTGCATTGCCCGATCACTGCACCAGCGCTGGCTGGCCCTGCTGCTGGTGGTGCTGGCGCCTGCCACCAGCCTGGCCGCCGACGATCTGGTGCTGCAGGCGCGTGAGCAGCGCCCGTGGACCCTGCCGGCCGATCTGGAACGGGTGGCCATTGCCGATCCTGGCGTGGCCGACATCGTGATGCTGCGTGGGCAGCGCCAGGCCCTGCTGGTCGGCAAGGCGCCGGGCAGCACCACGCTGCTGCTGTGGCACCGCGCGCGCGCCGAACCGCAGCGCGTGCAGGTGCGCGTGCAGAGCGCCGTGCAGGGGGCCGCCGGATCCGCCGACAGCGGACTTTCGTTCACCCAGCAGGACCAGCAGGGCCTTCTGCAGGGAAGCACCGACAGCGTGCTGTCGCACATGCAGGCGCAGAAGACCGCCGCCATGGCGCTGGGCAAGGACGGCCTGCTGGCCGATGCCTCCACCATTGCCAGTGGCGGCGTGGTACAGGTGGAAGTGAAGGTGGTGGAGTTCAACAAGACCGCGCTGAAGCAGATCGGCATCAACTTCCAGAACAAGAATGGTTCGTTTGCCTATGGCATCGCACGCCCCGGCGGCCGCCTGCCCGGCGACACCGGCTTGCTGCCGGGCATGGAAGAAGGCGGCAGCGCCAACGAGGATGATTCGCCGCTGTCCTCCGCGTTCCGCCTGGTGTTCGGTTCCACCAAGCACCGTTGGAATGCCGACGTGGACCTGCTGCAGGCCAACGGCATGGCCCGCGTACTGGCCGAACCCACCCTGGTGGCACTTTCCGGGCAAAGCGCCAGCTTCCTGGCCGGCGGCGAACTGCCGATCCTGGAGCCGCAGGGCCTGGGCACCACCACCATCACCTACAAGCCCTTCGGCATCGGCTTGACCGTCACCCCCACGGTGCTGGCGCCGAACCGCATTGCGCTGAAGGTCGCGCCCGAAGCCAGCGACCTGGACTACAGCAATGCGATCGCGCTCGACGGCGTGCAGATCCCTTCCATCACCACCCGCCGCGCCGATACCACGGTGGAACTGGGCGATGGCGAGAGCTTCGTGATCGGCGGCCTGGTCAGTTCCAGCGTGGCATCGACGGTGAACAAGATTCCGCTGCTGGGCGACCTGCCGATCATCGGCTCGTTCTTCCGCAACTTCGACTACAAGCGCCAGGACAAGGAACTGGTGATCATCGTGACCCCGCGCCTGGTGCAACCGCTGGCGCGCAATACCGAACTGGCGCTGCCCGGCGAAAAGGAAGCACGCCCGAACCTGCCCGAATGGGGCGCCTGGCTGCTGGGCCCGATCAGTCGCGACCCGGTACCGGGCTTCTCGCGCTGACCGGCCACTGCAAGGACACCTCCATGCCCTATGCCACCGCACAGCCGCTGCATCCCGCCGGACCGCCGATGAACCTGGTCCTGTATGGCATGGACCGCGATCTGCTGCCGCGCCTGGCCGCAAAGCTGCCGCCAGGCACGGCGCTGCATTGGCAGGACAGTACCCAGCCGACCTCCGCGCAGGACCTGCAACGCGGGCAGCAGAACCTGGTGCTGCTCGACTTCCGGCCCGAGCATGCGTCGGCGTCCACCGTTCTGGCCCAGCAACTGCAGCAGACCCAGCCGGAGCTGGTGCTGGTGGCCGTGGGTTCGACCAGTGCTGGTCAGGTGGAAGGGGTGGTGCTGGCGTTGCGCGCGGGGCTGCGCGATGTGCTGGACCTGGACAGCGACAACGCCGGTATTGAAGCCGCGCTGCGGCGCGCGCTCTCGCCACGTACGGCGGCCGCCCCGCAGCAGGCGCACAAGGCACGGCTGATCGTGCTGCTGGGCGTGCGCGCCGGTGTGGGCACCAGCACCCTGGCCGCGCATCTTTCGGTGCTGGCCCAGCAGACCCATCTGCTGGCGCAGGGCGAAGCACACCCACAGGACGGCCTGCTGCTGGAGCTGGCGCAGCCGGCCGGCGACCTGGCTCTATACCTGAACCTGGACAGCCGCTTCCACTACGAAGACGCCCTGCGCAACGCCAGCCGCATCGATGCCACGCTGGCGCGCACGGCCATGGCGCGCCATACCAGCGGGCTGGTGCTGCTGGACCGCGCCAGCGGCAGCGACGCGGTGCCGCCCTCCGATCCCGGCGCCCTGCTGCAGCGCCTGCGCGGGGTGTTTGCCAGCGTGCTGTGCGATGCCGGCGGTTGCCCGCTGCGGCAACTGCCGCCGCTGTTGCTGGAACAGGCCGACGAGATCTGGTTGATCGCCGATGCGTCCATCGCCACCCTGGTGTCGCTGGACCACGCGCTGAAGCACCTTGCCGGCCAGCGTGACCGCGAAAAGCGCCTGCAGCTGGTCATCAACCGCCATGACGACAGTGCCGGCATGAGCCCGGAACAGATTGCGCGACGCTTCGAACTGCCCCTGCTGGCCACACTGCCCGAACGCTCGCGCGTACGCACCGCCGCCAGCCACGGCCATCTGCTGCTGCAGGACGCCCCGCGCGACCCGTACCTGCGCGCCCTCGCCCCGCTGGTCCAGCGCCTGGACCCTGCTGCCTGCCCGGTGCAGCCGCACGGCCTGCGGGAAAGACTTGCCCTTGCCCTGGGTGGATCGCAATGGAAGACAAAGTAACCCTGTTCCCGAACGCCCTCGCCCGTGCCAGCGCCCCCGACGCGGCCCCGGGCGTACTGCCGTTCGCGCAGACCGAGCAGTACCAGAAGGTGCTGTCGGCCGCGCACGAACACCTGCTCAACAGCATTGAAGACGAGCGCATCGACATCGATTCCTGGGCGCCGGACACCATCGCCCGATGGGTGCAGGTGCAGACCGTCAGCTTCATCCAGGAATGGCGCATTCCCATCAATGAAGAAGAAATGCAGGTGGTGGCCGAAGGCCTGGTGAAGGAGTTGACCGGCTTCGGGCCGCTGGATGATCTGCTGCATGACCCGACCATCGAAGACATCCTGATCAACGGCTTCAAGGATGTGCATGTCTCGCAGGGCGGGCAGCTCAAGCGTGCCACCCAGCGCTTCACCGACGATACCCACCTGCTGCGCATCCTGCGCCGCATCCTGGCGCCGCTGGGCCGCCGCCTGGACGATTCCAACCCAATGGTGGATGCGCGCCTGCCCAACGGCGGCCGCCTGAACGCCATCATCGCGCCGTTGGCGGTGGACGGCCCGATGGTCTCCATCCGCAAGTTCCGCAAGGACCCGTTCACCCCGGACGAGCTGCTGGCCAAGGGCACCTTCGATCCACCGATGCAGGCCCTGCTGAAGGCCATGGTGCTGGGGCGCTGCAACATCCTGGTGTCCGGCGGCACCAGTTCGGGCAAGACCTCGCTGCTGAACGCACTGGCCAGCTACATCCCGGCCAACGAGCGGGTGATCACCGTGGAAGACACCGCCGAACTGTCGTTGAACCACCCGCACGTGGTGCGTCTGGAAAGCCGCATTGGCGGTGCCGACGGCCACGGCGCGATCAGCATCCGCGATCTGGTGCGCAACAGTCTGCGCATGCGCCCTGACCGCATCGTGGTGGGCGAAGTGCGTGGCGCCGAAGTGCTGGAAATGCTGCAGGCCATGAACACCGGCCACGATGGCTCGATGGCCACCATCCACGCCAACACCCCGCGCGATTGCCTGTACCGCATCGAGATGCTGGCAGGTTTCGCCGGCTTCCAGGGCAGCGAAGACAGCCTGCGCCGGCAGATCGCCAGCGCCATCGATTTCATCGTGCAGATCTCGCGGTTGGGCAGTGGCCGCCGCGTGCTGGTCTCGATCACCGAAATCACCGGGGTAAGCGACAACCTGATCACCACCCAGGAAATGTTCCGTCACGAAGTGCAGATCGACGGCAACGGTCACGAGACCGATCGCTGGATCGGGCTCGGCTTCCACCCGCACTCGCACAAGCTGGAACCCTTCCGCCAGCAGCTGCGCGATTCACTGTACGGAGACCTGTAAGCATGGGCACCGGCGTGCTGCTGATGGTGTTGAGCATTGTCTCGGTGCTGCTGGGCCTGGCCGCCTGGCTGTGGAGCAGCGCGCACAGCCGCGAGCAGCGGCAGGCCTCGCTGCAGCATGCCGAACAGCAACTGGCCCGCGGCGCCGGCAGCCCGGTCGCCGACAGCGGCCGCGCCGCACCCGCGCCCGTGCCCGCTGCCGCCGGCAACCGTCGGACGCTGCCCTGGGATCCGCTGCTGCAGCGGGCCGGCCTGCAGCCGGGCTGGAAACTGCCGGTCCTGATGCTGGTGCCCGGCCTGGTGCTGTCGGCCATCGCAGTGGCGCGGCTGGGCACCGGATGGATGTTCCCGCTCACCCTGGGCCTGTACCTGATTGGCTGCTGGCTGTGGCTGCTGCGCCGCATCGGCAAGCTGCAGGCCAAACTGCTGCACCAGCTGCCGGATTTCCTGGACAACCTGGTGCGCCTGACCGCCCTGGGCAACAGCCTGCAGGCCGCCTTCCAGGTGGCCAGCAAGCAGACCGCCGCGCCCCTGCGCGAACTGCTGGACACCACGGTGCGCTACGCGCGCGGCGGCATGGAACTGGACCGCGCCCTGTCACTGGCCGCGCAGCCCTACCGCATGGACGTGCTGAAAGTGCTGGCGGTGGTGATCGGGGTGAGCGTGCGTATCGGCGGGCGTTCGGACCAGATCCTGCAACGGCTGGGCGACTTCATGCGCGATCTGGAACAGGCACAGCAGGAGTTGGCGGCGACCACGTCGGAAACGCGCATGTCGGCCTGGGTGCTGGGCCTGCTGCCGCCGGCCAGTGCCGTGTTGATGGCCATTTCCAGCCCGGATTTCTTCCAGCCGATCCTGCACCACCCACTGGGCCACAAGATCCTGGCGCTGGCCGTCGGCCTGGAGTTGGTGGGCGCCTTCCTGCTGTACCGACTGGCCAAATCGATATGACCACCTGCACTGCCAGCGGAGGTGAACCATGAATGCCAGCACCTGGTGGATGTGCGCGCTGTTGCTGCTGGCCGCCGGCATTGCCCTGCTCGGCCTGGGCGGCTGGGTGCGCGGGCAGCGCGAGGCGCGCGGTGCGGCCACGCTGAAGACCGCCCTGCAGCCACGCGATGCAGAGACCGAAGCGAGCCGCCGCGATTCGCTGGGCTGGCTGGAACGCCTGGGCCGGCAACTGAGCGGGGGCCGCCTGGAAGCTGCACTGCTGGCCAGCGAAGACCGCCTGCTGCTGGATCTGGCCGGCTGGAACACCCGCCGCGGCACCGCCATCTACCTGGGCCTGCGCCTGCTTCTGGCCGCCGTGGTGGTCGCACTGGCGATCGCGCTCAGCGATGCACACGGGCTGGCCAAAGTGATGGTGGTGGTCGGCGCACTGGCCGCCGGCCTGCTGCTGCCCAAGTTCGTGCTGGGCGCCTGCGTGAAGCGCCGCCAGCGCGCCGTACACAACGAACTGCCACTGCTGATCGACCTGCTGCGCCTGCTGCAGGGCGTGGGTTTCAGCATGGACCAGAGCCTGCAGACCCTGGGCGACAAGCTGCGCGACGCACTGCCGGTGCTGGGCGGCGAACTGCAGGAAGCCAACGTGGCCTACACCCACGGCCGCAGCCGCGCGCAATCGCTGCGGCGCTTGAACGAGGTGTATGGCGATGACGATCTGTCCAGCCTTGTGCAGCTGATCCTGCAGGTACACGCGCACGGCGGCGCGGTACAGGAGCCGTTGAAGCAGTTCAGCCTGCGGTTGCGCGAGCAGCGCCGCAACACCCTGAAAGAGAAGGTCGGCAAGCTGTCGGTGAAGATGACCGTGGTGATGATGCTGACCCTGCTGCCAGCGTTGATGCTGGTGCTTTCCGGCCCGGCGCTGGTCGCGCTGGCCACCACCATGTCGAAGATGGGATGACGTCCATGCCTGCTGCACGCCCTGCCCTGCTGCTGTTCGCCCTGGCCACCCTGGCCAGCGGCTGTGCGTCCAGCACGGCCAAGTACCTGCACACCCCCACACTGGCCGAGCCCACGCCGGCCCCGCAGGACAGCCGCAACACCTATCTGGATCTGATTTCGCGCATGCAGCAGCAGGGCGCCTGGTACGCCTCGCTGGCGCACGTGGATGCGTTCCGCCAGCGCTACGGCGACCTGCCCGCGCTGCGCCTGCTGCAGGCCGACGCACTGCGCGAAACCGGGCAGACCGCCGCTGCCAGCGCGCTCTACCAGCAACTGGCCAACGGCGCGCAGGCCGCCGCGGCCGCGCACGGGCTGGGACTGATCGCCGCCCATGCCGGGGATGATGCGGCGGCCGAGCAGGCACTGGCACGCGCCAGCCAGCTGCAACCCTTGAACACCGACTACCTGGGCGACCTGGGCTACGCGCGGCTGCGCGCCGGGCAGTTCGAACAGGCGCGCGAACCGCTGGCCAAGGCGCTGGAACTGACTCCGGGCAACGCCAAGGCCACCGCCAACCTGTCGCTGTGGGCGCTGCTGCGCGGTGACACGGCCACGGCCGAGCAGCTCGCGCAGCAGGCCAATCTCAACGACGAGACCCGTCGCAGCATCCAGCAGCAGGCGCAGCAGATCCGCAGCCGTCTGCAGCAGCGCCAGAGCGCCGCCATGGCACCGCCGGCGCCGGCCACCGCAGCGCCGGCGCGCAGCATGCGGCTGGCAGCGGAAGCCCGGCGCGACAGCACCACCGACCGCGATCCGGCGCACCTGCCGCCGTCCATGCTGGAACGCTTCGGCTCCTCCCGCCCTGCCAACGAGGGAACCCCATGACCCTGCCCGCCCTGCTGCGCACCGTGCTGCCCCTGGCAACCCTCGCCGTTGCCCTGTCGGCGCCGCACGCATCGGCGCAATCCACGCAGTCCCCCCTGACCGGACAGATGCTGGGCGAGCGGACGACACCGGCACCCACGGTGCAGTCCGCGCAGCCGCTGGCCACGGTCGACACCACGGTTGCGCCGCCAGCCCCGCCGCCGCCCAGCTATGTACCGGCCAGCACCGCCGCCCGCCCGCAGCACGGCGACAGCGTGCGCAACGTGCTGCGGCTGCAGGCCTCGGGCCAACAGGCCGGCGCACGCCTGCCGATCCTGGGCGACCAGGCCACGGCCAGCTATGCGCGCTACCTGAAGAGTTTCGAGCACGAGATCCCCGACTTCTTCGATCCAGACGTCGGTCGTTCCAGCAACCGTTCCAGCTCATCACGCTGAGGTCGGCCATGCACCGGTCACGCCGCATCACCTTCAACCGCCAGCGCGGCGGCATGTCGGTCACCCTGATGCTGGTGATGATCGCGCTGGTGGCCATGCTCGGCCTGATCGAAGTGGGCTACCTGTACTGGGCCAAGCGCGATGCACAGAAGGTGGCCGACCTGGCAGCGTTGGCCGGCGCGCAGCGCCTGGACCTGTGCAGCGCCGACAACAGTGACAACATCGCGGCACGGCAGAACGCGGTCAACCAGAACCGCTTCCCCGGCCAGGTGCAGGTGCAGTGCGGCAACTGGAATGCCGCCCACGCCGCTGAGGACCACTTCAGCAGTACCGTGGATGCGGCCAATCCGCGCAACGCCGTGCGCGTGACCACCGAACGCAGCGTGCTGCCGTTCTTCGGCCAGAACAACACACTGCCCACGGTGCGCACCCAGGCAGTCGCGCGCCGCGCCGAACCCACTGCGGTGTTCAGCGTGGGCTCGCAACTGCTGCGCAGCAATGGCAATTCGCCGCTGATGGCCACCCTGCGCCTGGTCGGGCTGGATGTGAGCAATGCCACGGTGCTGTCCTACGACGGCCTGGCCCAGGTCAGTGTTACGCCTTCGGGCCTGCTGCAGGCGCTGGGCATTCCGGTCACCGCCGATCTGAGCGTGGCCGACTTCAATCGCCTGCTGGCATTGAACCGCGTATCGCTAGCGCAGCTGGTCAACGCCACCGCCGAAGTGGTTGGCCGCAACAGCACCGCCGGCGTGCAGCTGCAGGCGCTGTCCAGCCTGGTGTCCACCGGCCTGGACATCAATCAGCTGAACATCGCGCTGGGCAGCCAAAGCGGTGGCGGCGGCCTGTTTGCCGAAGTCATCTCGCCCGACGGCACCATCGGCAGCGCGCTGGAATCGAAGGTCAATGTGCTGGACCTGTTGAACACTGCCATTTCCATTGCCAACGACAACAACGGCGTGCAGATCAGCGGATTGAACCTGGTCGGCGTCGAGGTCAAGGCAGGGGTGATCGAGCCCCCCTCCATCGCCATCGGCGGCGTTGGCGCGCGCGCCTACAACGCGCAGGTGCGGCTGATGGTGGACGTGGACAGCAATCGCGTGCCGGCCGTGGGCGCGCTGCTGAACCTGCTGGGCACCCGCCTGAAACTGCCGCTGCACGTGGACGTGACCAATGCGATGGGCACGCTGACATCGCTGCAATGCGGTGCCGCGCCGCCCACCGCGACCATCCGCGTGGATTCGTCGGTGCTTCGTGCCTGCGTAGGCAGCATTGCCGAGGCCGATCGCTTTTCCAAGCAGAACGTCTGCGATGCCACCCTGCAGAGCGAGCAGTTGCTGACCCTGCTGGGCCAGCCGCTGATCAACGACCGCATCACCCTGCCGGCGCTGACCGCGCAACAGGATCTCACCCTGGCCGCCGGGCAGACCGGTTCCACCCGGATCAACCCGTTGGCGGTGGGCACGGCGGTGTCCGATCTGGTAAACGAGCTGCTGCGGGTGCTGTCGGGCATGCTGCAGAGCCCGCAGCAGGGCATGAGTTCCAGCGATACCGCCAAGGCGCTGGCCGACCGCTACCTGGCCGCCGCGCATCCCACCGGCGGCCGCTACGACGTGGACAAGGTGATTCCACTGCTGCGCGACGGCGATGCCAGCCGCCAGTTGAATCCGCTGGGCACCTGGACGGTCACCCAGGGCGTGCCCTACGCCTGCCCGCCGCTGTACCTGACCACCTGCCGCAAGGATGGCCCGGTGTGGGATGGCTACCGCACCACGGTCACCGGCCAGGGCCTGGGCGTGCTCGACGGCGTGCTGGGTTCGCTGCTGGGCGGGCTGCTGATCAACCGCTGCGACAGCCTGATCAGCAATCTGGTGAACTACAACGGCTGCGTGCGCAACAACCTGGCCGCTTACATCCAGACCGCCCCGGCCGGTTTCCTGGACCAGTACGCCGGCGGCGGCGTGACCACGCCGGGCAACGCCGTCAGCTGCAGTGGCCTGCTGTGCGCGGTACTGACCCCGGTGCTGGCCGCGCTGAAGCCGGTGTTGAACAGCGTGGGCGCACTGCTGAGCGGCACCCTGGCCAGCCTGCTGGGGCTGGAGCTGGGCCGCACGGATGTGCAGGTGCAGTCGATCCAGTGCACGCCCGCGCAGCTGGTCTACTGAGCGCCGCCGCCCGGCTTGGCGCCGCGCGCGCCCATGCTAGACTCCGGGCGGGGAATCACATTCATCTCAACCACACTACGTTCGTGGATGGTCCAGACATGCGAGAAATTTCAGGGGGCACTGTCTTCGCCCGGTACCCGCGCGCGGTAGCGCTGCTGGCCGCGGCCATGATCCTGGCGGCACCGTCGGCCATGGCCGCCCGTGGCGACCGCCAGGCCGCTGCCGAACCGGCACGCCCGGCCCCGGTGGTGCGCAACACGGTGGACGAGCTGAAGCAGTTGATGGATGCCCAGCAACTGACCGAACTGCGCACCACCTACAACGGCAACTACGGCGCCAGCCTGCTGTTCAACGCCAACACGCTTACCTACTACGTAGCGCTGTTCCAGGAAAAGAATTTCTGGCGCGTGATCAAGACCGATGCGGTGGACAACGCCGAGCGCGTGTACCGCACGTTCGTGCAGCAGACCGAGCAGCTGGCCCAGGTGTATATCGACACCACGCGCCTGGAAGCGGGCAAGCGCTACACCGAACGCCTGGTGGCCTACAACGAAGAGCGCCTGCGCACCCTGCAGCAGGAAATGGAACAGCAGCAGGCGCAGTCGGCGCAGGTCAGCGCGGCGTTGCAGCAGGCGCAGCAGCAGGCGGTCAGCCTGAGCACCGACGTGCAGAGCACCAACAGCCAGCTTGATGCCCTGCAGCGTCGCATCCAGATCCTGCAGGCCGAACAGGGCAACCCGGAACTGAGCCTGCCCAAGGCCGATGCCGCGTCTGGCGCGGGCGCAGGCGGCGACGGCCACTGAGCCCTCGCGCCTTGCGGCCACGCATGTCGCAAACGGCACCTTCGGGTGCCGTTTTCATGTCCGCTCAACGGCAGGCCGCACGCACGGCGTCGTCCAGCTGCCGCTGCTGCAGATAGTCCGGCCGCAGCGCATCCGCCCGCCGCTGGCGCGCACGACTGCAACCGACCGGATCGCGCTCGATCGGAATCAGCACCGCCCGTGCCGTTCCTGCGCGACGCTTGCGTGGGCGCGCCGGGGCCGCCGGTACGGCCGGCCTGGCCGGAGACGCCTCCGCAGGCACCTGCCACTTCCATTCAGCCTGGCCCTGGCACGGGGTCTGCTGATAGACCGCGTGCGGGCCATCAATACATTTGTAGACGTTGGTCTGTGCCTGCACCGGCACGGCCAACAGCAGCGCGAGCACCGCGCCTGCCATCACTCGGCTCATGACGCCCTCCTTGCCGGCATGGTTCCGCCCAAACCAGTGTGCCGCCAGAGGCCAATGCGACTTCCTGCCACAGCCGTGCAATGCCGGCGGAACAGGCTGCGCTGTACTGCGCTTACACCGGTCGCCGCGACCGGTGCCTGCCACTTTCCGCCAAAGGAATCCAACATGAGCAACTTCGTTACCGCCAAAGACGGCGCACGCATCTTCTACAAGGACTGGGGCACCGGCCAGCCGGTCGTGTTCGCCCACGGCTGGCCGCTGTCGTCCGATGCCTGGGACCCGCAGATGCTGTTCATGGGCCAGAAAGGCTACCGCGTGATCGCCCATGACCGCCGCAGCCACGGCCGTTCCAGCCAGACCTGGGACGGCAACAACATGGACACCTACGCCGATGACCTGGCCGCGGTGATCGAAGCACTGGACCTGCACGACGCCATCCTGGTCGGCCATTCCACCGGTGGTGGCGAAGTGGCGCACTACGTTGGCCGCCACGGCAGCAAGCGCGTGGCCAAGGTGGTGCTGGTCGGCGCGGTGCCACCGCTGATGCTGAAGACCGCCAGCAACCCGGCCGGCACCCCGCTGGAGGTGTTCGACGGCATCCGCAAGGGCACCGCCGGCGACCGCTCGCAGTTCTTCAAGGACCTGACCACGCCGTTCTTCGGCGCCAACCGCGACGGCAATGCCGTTACCCAGGGCATGCGCGATTCGTTCTGGCAGCAGGGCATGCTGGGCGGGGTGAAGGGTCAGTACGACTGCATCCACGAGTTCTCGGAAGTGGATTACACCGCCGATCTGCAGAAGATCGATGTGCCGGCACTGGTGGTGCACGGCGACGACGACCAGATCGTGCCGTTCGATGCCTCGGCCAAGCTGTCCTCGCAGATCATCAAGGATGCCGAGCTGAAGGTGTACGCGGGCGCGCCGCACGGCCTGACCGTCACCCACGCCGATCAGTTCAACGCCGACCTGCTGGCGTTCGCACGCAAGTGATCCATCGCGGCGGCGCCCCCCGCGCCCCCCCCCCGGCCCCGGGGGGGGGGGGGCCCGCCGGCCGGGGGCGGGGGGGGGGGGGGGGGGCCGCGGGGCGGGGG
>NZ_JACVUD010000034.1:0-37556 GCF_016624905.1 Stenotrophomonas sp. S49
CGCGACCTCAACCTTGGCAAGGTTGCGCTCTACCAACTGAGCTATTCCCGCAGATTCCGTTCGACCTGCGTCGAAGGAGCGCTATTGTGTCCAAATTCCTTCACGCCGTCAACAGTCTTCACGCACGCATGTTCACACGTCCCGTCCTGCTCACCACGCTGCTGGCCAGCCTGCTCTGGCTGGTCCTGCTGGCCATGCTGATCAGAGCCGGCTACACGCCTGACTATTGGCAACTACGCCATCTGCAAGACGGCGCCACCCTGCCCTATCCGACCAGCGCGGTGGCGTGGTTCGCATTGTCCGGCGCGGGGGTATTGGCGCTGCTTGTCGTGATCGCCCGCCCCTGGCTGTTTCGCGGCCTGTGGTGGCGGCTGCCGCTCACGCTGCTGCCGGTACTGGCCTGGTCACTGCTGTGGGCAGCCAGCGCCATGCATCAGCCACCAGTACAAGGCGCGCACCTGCTGTGGTTGCTGGTGCTGGATCTGGCGTTGCTGCTGGCGCTGCTGGGCATCTGCGGGGTCACGCTGTACAGGGCCGTTGGCAGGCGCTGGGCGCAAACGAAAAACGCCCCCGTGCGGGAGCGTTCTTCTTGAATCTGGAGCGGGAAACGAGACTCGAACTCGCGACCTCAACCTTGGCAAGGTTGCGCTCTACCAACTGAGCTATTCCCGCTTGGGAGGCGAAATAATACTGGTTCTGCGCAGGACGTCAAGCGTTTTCCTGCATCCGCCACGAATGCATCGACTGCGCCGTCGCAAACGAAAAACGCTCCCTTCCGGGAGCGTTCTTCTTGAATCTGGAGCGGGAAACGAGACTCGAACTCGCGACCTCAACCTTGGCAAGGTTGCGCTCTACCAACTGAGCTATTCCCGCTTGGGAGGCGAGATTCTACCGGTTCTGTGAATGGCGTCAAGCGATTTTTTCGGGTGGATTTCAGCGGGATTCGGCATCGCGTATCCACGCATGGCGTGGATCTACTATGGCGCGCGATGCATTGGCCAGTAGATCCACGCCATGCGTGGATGGCTGCAACCGTGGGGTCGGCCCCCTTTCCTGCGGAAAGGGCTCCGACCCCGGGCTTCTCTCAGTTACCCAGCTTCTTCTGCCGCGAGCGCTCGCGTGCGGCGCGCTCGTCTTCGCGCAGGCTGGGCCATGCGGCGTGCAGGTACTGCAGGCCCGACCACAGGGTCAGCACGGCGGCGATGGCCAGGGTCCAGTCACCGATATGGAACACCGGTGGCCCCATCCAGATATCTTCCACCGGCACGTTCGGCGCCACCGAATACAGCAGGCACAGCAGCGCAACCATCTGCGCGGTGGTCTTGACCTTGCCGATCATCGCCACCCGCACCTTGGCGCGCTGCCCCAGTTCGGCCATCCACTCGCGCAGTGCCGACACGGCAATCTCGCGGCCGACGATCACCGCCGCCCAGAACGCCATCCACGGCGTGGGGTGGCCCTGCACGATCAGGAACAGCGCCACAGCCACCATCAGCTTGTCTGCCACCGGATCGAGGAAGGCGCCGAACGCCGATTCCAGGCCATAACGGCGCGCGATCCAGCCGTCCAGCCAGTCGGTGATCGCGGCCAGACCGAAGATCGCCGCGGACGCGAAGTTGGTCCAGGTGTAGGGCAGGTAGAACACCAGCACCAGCACCGGGATCATCACGATCCGCAACAACGTCAGCCAGGTGGGCAGGGTCAACTTCATGCGGCTTGCTTCTCTCTCTATTCGGCCGCGTCCGGCGTGGCCAACCCGTGCAGGTTAGCGTAGATGCGGGCCGCGAGGGCGTCATTGATGCCTTCCACCTTGGCGATTTCCGCTTCACCGGCGGCTTTCAGCCCGACCAGCCCGCCGAAATGCTTGAGCAGGCTGGCGCGTCGGCGCGGACCGATGCCGGGAATGTCTTCCAGCTTGCTGGTCATGCGTGCCTTCTGCCGCCGCCCGCGGTGGCCGGTGATGGCGAACCGGTGGGCCTCATCGCGCACCTGCTGGATGAACTGCAGGGCGGGATTGGCCGCGCCGGGGCGCAGTTCGCGGCCATCGGGCATTACCAGGGCTTCGTGGCCGGCGCGGCGCTCCACGCCCTTGGCCACGCCCACCAGCAGCACCCCTTCCACGCCCAGGTCGGCCAGCGCGGCCTGCGCCTGCGCCAGCTGGCCGGCACCGCCGTCGATCAGCAGCACATCCGGCAGCACCCCCTGCTCTTCCACCGCGCGGCGGAAACGGCGGTCGATGGCCTGGTGCATGGCGGCGTAGTCATCGCCCGGTTCGATGCCGCTGATGTTGAAGCGACGGTACTGCGCACGCACTGGGCCGGCCGCATCGAACACCACGCACGAGGCCACGGTCGCCTCGCCCATGGTGTGGCTGATATCGAAGCACTCAACCCGCTTGACCGGTTCGGCCAGGCCCAGCATTTCACGCAGGGCATCACTGCGCGCATGCTGCGCATTGCGGCTGTTTAGCTCGGTGGCCAGGGTCAGTTGCGCATTGCGGCTGGCCAGCTCCACATAGCCGGCGCGCTCGCCGCGCACGTTCCACTTCAACTGCACCTTGCGCTCGGCCGAGGCCGACAGCGCCGCCACCAGCAGATCGGCATCGGGAATCTCGCGGTCGAGCAGGATCTCGCGCGGCGGTTCGAACTCGATGTAGTACTGCGACACGAAAGCTGCCAGCACTTCTTCCGGGCTCTCTTCACCGTTGGTGCGCGGGAAGAACGGGCGCGTGCCCAGGTTGCGGCCATCACGGAACGCCAGCAGCAGCACGCAGGCCTGCGAGCCCTGCATGGCCACGGCCAGCACGTCCAGGTCGGCAGCACGGCCGTCCACGTACTGGCGGGTCTGCATGCTGCGCAGCGAGGCGATCAGATCGCGCAGGCGCGCGGCCTGCTCGAACTCCAGCGCCTCGCTGGCCTGCTGCATCTGTTCCCCCAGTTCACGGGTCAGCTCGTCGCTCTTGCCTTCCAGGAACAGCGCCGCGCGACGCACCGATTCGGCGTATTCGTTGGCCGGC
The DNA here is from genome assembly GCF_016624905.1 of Stenotrophomonas sp. S49. Lineage (NCBI taxonomy): Bacteria > Pseudomonadati > Pseudomonadota > Gammaproteobacteria > Lysobacterales > Lysobacteraceae > Stenotrophomonas > Stenotrophomonas sp. S49. The sequence continues at coordinate 3,017 of NZ_JACVUD010000034.1, forward strand.
ACCAGGTCCACGCACGGCGCGCTGCAGCGACCAATCTGGTACTGCAGGCAGGGCCGCGAGCGGTTGCGGAACACGCTGTCTTCGCAGCTGCGCAGCTTGAACAGCTTGTGCATCAGGTTCAGCGTTTCGCGCACCGCGGTGACGCCCGGGTATGGGCCGAAATAGCGCCCGGGAATGGCGCGCGGGCCGCGATGCAGCGCGATGCGCGGCCACTCTTCGCGGGTCAGCAGCACGTGCGGGTAGGTCTTGTCGTCGCGCAGGGACACGTTGTAGCGCGGCGACAGCGATTTGATCAGCTGGTTTTCCAGCAGCAGCGCTTCGGCTTCCGACCGCGTGACCGTCACGTCCATGCGCGCGATCTGCGACAGCATCGACATGATGCGCGCATTCTTCGGGCTGCCATTGAAGTAGCTGCCGACGCGGTTGCGCAGTGCGCGCGCCTTGCCCACGTACAGCAGCGTGTCGTCGGCGGCGTACATGCGGTAGACGCCGGGCGCAGTACTCAACTGGCCCGCGAAGGCCTTGCCGTCGAAGGCCGGGGCAGGCGCGGAACTCATTCGCTGATCGGCACTTCGCTCAACACGCCGCTGTCGGGATCGAAGCGCAGCACGGCGTGGCCGTCGGTTTCGGCAATCCACACTGCGCCAGCACCCACCGCCAGCCCGGCCGGGCCCTGCAGGCGTCGCGGCAGCGGCTGGGTCACCAGTTCGCCGCCGCCCAGGCGCAGCGTGCGCAGGCGGCCGTTGCCGGTATCGGCAATCCACAGCAGCGGCGCATCGGGGCTGAGCGCGATCGCCTGCGGGAACTGCAGGCTGGCCTGAGCGCGCGGGCCATCGTCGTCGCCGAAGCGCCAGGCGCCCTGGCCGATCAGGGTCTGCACCAAGTCACCGCGCAGCTGCAGCGCCCGGATCGATGAGCCCAGCGCGTCGGCCACGTACAGCACCTGCTGCACCACCGCCACCGCCGTGGGCTGGGCAAATGCCGCCAGATGGCCGCTGCCATCGCGCTCGTCGATGGCACCGCTGCCTGCGCGCCACTGCAGGCTGCGCAGGCCCAGGTGGAAACTCCACAGGCGGTTGTCGCCGGCCATGGCGATATGCAGCTGGTTGTCGGCGATGGCCAGCCCCACCGGGTGGTCCAGTGAAACCTGGCGGGCCTGCGCCACCGGCCCCTCCACCGGGGCGCCGGGGCGGCCATTGCCACACACGGTATCGACCTGGCCGGTCATCAGGTTGATGCGGCGCACGGCGTGGTTGCCGGTGTCGGCCACGTAGAGTGAATCGCGCTCCAAGGCCAGGCCCTGCGGGCGGTGGAAGGCCGCCTCGGCCAGGTTGCCATCCATGAAATCGGCGGTGCCCAGGCCGAACTGGCGCAGCACGCGCCCGCCATGGCTGCATTCGAGGATGCGGTGGTGGCCGCTGTCGGCGATGTACAGCCGCTCCTGGCTGACCGCCAGCCCCAACGGGAAGCGCAACGGGTGTCGTGGCTCGGGCTGCAGTTCGCTGCCACCCCGCGGCGGCGCGGCGGGCGCGCCTTCGCACAGCGCATTGAGCGCCCGCTCCAGCTCGCCCGGCGCGCCCATGCCCACCAGTCGCTGCTGCTCGCGCCCCTGCGCATCCAGCAGCACCAGGGTCGGCCACGCAGTCACGCCGAAGCGGCGCCAGCCGTCCCAGTCGGCGTCCAGCAGGGCCGGCATCACCAGCCCCTGTCGGCGCAGCAGCTTCAACGCGGCGGGCGCTTCACGCTCGAAATCGAAGCGCGGCACCTGCAGCACCAGCGGCTGCAGCTTGCCGGGGTTGCGCGACAGCCATTGGCCGAACTCGGCCAGGCGCTGCGCACTCCACGCCGAGGCGGCGTTGACGAACAACAGCGCGACCGGCCGACCGCGCAGCTCGGTCAGGGTGCAAGGCGCGGCGTTGAGCCACGTGGCGAATTCCGGCAGGTCCGGGACGGGCTGGACGTTCATGGCTCGATTATGCCGGAGTCGGCGTCATGCAACAGTCGTGCCACGACAGATTTTGCCGCGTCGTCCACCATCGTCCAGACCTGCTCGAAGTGGTCCTGGCCGCCGGTGTAGGGGTCGGGAATGGCGCCACCGCGCAGCCCGGCCCACGGCAGGTACAGCGCCAGGCGGTCCCTGCCCCGTGCATCCGCCAGGCGCCCGGCGTCGCGCAGATTGGCCTCATCGGCGCACAGCACCCAATCAAAGCGGTCGAAATCGGCGGCCTGCAGCTGGCGTGCGCGCAGGCCGCTGATGTCCACGCCACGCCGTGCCGCGCAGGCAATCGCACGTCGATCCGGCGGCTCGCCAACATGCCAGTCGCCCGTGCCAGCCGAATCCACCTGCACCCGCCCCGCCAGGGGCGAGGCCTGCAGGCGCGCGCGCAGCGCCCCTTCGGCCATCGGCGAGCGGCAGATGTTGCCCAGGCAGACCAGCAGCAGCTTCATTGGCCGCGCATGGCCAGCAGGCGAGCCTCGGCGCGTTCCAGGTCTTCGGGTGTGTCGATGCCCGGCGGGAACGCTTCGGGCGAGATCGCCACGCTGATCGCATGGCCGGCCTCCAGCACACGCAGCTGCTCCAGCGCTTCCACCTGCTCCAGCTGGCCCGGCGGCATCGCCGCGAACTGCTGCAGGAAACCGGCGCGGTAGCCATAGATACCGATATGGCGCAGCCAGCGATGGCCTTCCGGCAGTACGTCGCGGCTGCGTGCGAAGCCGTCGCGATGCCAGGCGATCGGCGCGCGGCTGAAGTACAACGCTTCGTTGCGCACGTTGCGCACCAGCTTCACCACGTTTGGGTCGAACAGGGTATGAGCGTCTTCCACGGCCGTGGCCAGGGTCGACATCGGCGCATCGCCTTCGACCAGCGCCTGGGCCACCGCGCGGATGCCCGCGGCCGGCGCAAACGGTTCGTCGCCCTGCAGGTTGACCACCACCGTGTCATCGGCCCAGCCGGCAATGCGCGCGCACTCGGCCAGGCGGTCGGTACCGGAGGCGTGGCCGCTGGCGGTCATCGCCACCTTCACCTCACCCAGCCCGGCAAGCGCGTCGGCAATGCGGGTGTCATCGGTGGCGACCCAGACCTCGCGCGCCCCGGCCTGCAGCGCGCGGTGCGCGACGTGCAGCACCAGCGGTTCGCCGCCCAGCAGCCGCAGCGGCTTGCCGGGCAGCCGCGACGCGGCATAGCGGGCGGGAATGGCAACGACGAAATCATTCATGCAGGCAGTACTCGGCAGGCGCGATACAGCAGGAATGCGGCCGGCAACGCGCAGATGCAAGCGCCCGGCGGCCGCTCAGTTCGGGCGCAGCTTGTCCAGGCGATCGGTCAGGGCCACCCAGAACGCGGCAGGCAGATCGGCACGCAGCGGCACCGCAAAGTGCCAGTCGTTGCCGAAGGCACGGCACTTCACCGCGTCCTTCTCGGTCATCAGTACCGGCAACTGGCTGCCGAAGGACAGGTCCTGCGGCTGGTACACCTGGTGGTCGGCGAACGCGTGCGGCACCACGCCGATGCCGCGCGCGCGCAGCATGTCGAAGAAGCGCTGCGGATGGGCGATGCCGGCCACCGCGTGCACGCGCTGCCCGGCAAACGAGGACAGCGGTCGGCTGCGCCCGCCCGGCAGCGGCTGCGCCCTGTCGATCTGCAGGGCCATCGGCCACTGGCCGAACCCACAGGCCTGCGCGGCCGCGGCCGCATCGGCCTGGCCCAGGTTGACCACGCGGAAATCGCAGTGCTCGGCGCGGCTGACCGGCTCGCGCAACGGCCCGGCCGGGATCATCCGACCGTTGCCGTAGCGGCGCTGTGCGTCCACGACTTCGATCTCGATGTCGCGGGCCAACCGGTAATGCTGCAGGCCGTCGTCACAGACGATCACGTTGCAGCCGGCGTCCACCAGCGCCTTGCCCGCGGCCACGCGGTCGCTGTCCACGCGCACGGGAACACCGGTCTTCCAGGCGATCAGCACCGGTTCGTCACCGCCCAATGCGGTGGACGTCTCGGCGTCCACCCAGCGCGCCGTGCCGGCGTCGTCGCGGCCATAGCCACGGCTGGCCACGCCCGGCTTCCAGCCCGCCTCGCGCAGGCGGTTGACCAGTTCGATCGTCAGCGGCGTCTTGCCGGTGCCGCCCGCAGTGATGTTGCCGACCACGATGACCGGGACCGGCAGCGCATGGCGCTTGCGCCAGCCACGGCGGTACAGCTGCCGGCGCAGGCCGGCAATGCCGGCGTAGACCGGTGCCAGCAGGCGCATCGGCCACGGTACCGGGCTTCCGTCGTACCAGTACGCGGGGGTCTGGGTGCCCTTTGCAGCCATCAGTCCTGCCTGTCGCGGAACTGCATGCTGTGCAGGTGCTGGTACAGCCCGCCCATGGCCAGCAGTTCCTGGTGGGTGCCGCGTTCGACGATACGGCCATGATCCATCACCAGCACCTGGTCGGCGTGTTCGATGGTGGACAGGCGGTGCGCGATCACCAGCGTGGTGCGCTCGGGCATCAGGCGCTGCAGCGCATCCTGCACCAGGCGTTCGGATTCGTTGTCCAGCGCCGCGGTCGCCTCGTCCAGGATCAGGATCGGGGCATCGCGCAGGATCGCGCGGGCAATGGCCAGGCGCTGGCGCTGGCCGCCGGACAGCAGCGCGCCGTTCTCGCCCACCGGCGTCTGCAGCTGCTGCGGCATACGCGCGATGAACTCCCAGGCATTGGCCGCTTCGGCCGCGGCCCGGATCTGTTCGTCGGTCGCATCCATGCCATAGGCGATGTTGGCGGCGATGGTGTCATCGAACAGCATGACCTTCTGCCCGACCATGGCCACCTGCCGGCGCAGGTCGGACAGCGGGTACTCGTCCAGCGGCACTCCGTCGAGTGCGATGACGCCGCCGCTGGGCTCGTAGAAGCGCGGCACCAGCCGGATCAGGCTGGTCTTGCCGCTGCCGGACCGGCCGACGATGGCGGTCACCGTCCCCGGCCTGGCCACGAAGCTGATGTCGTCCAGGGCGATGCCGCTGTCTTCGCGGTAGCGCAGCATCACGTGGTCGAACGACAGTTCGCCACGCACGCGCTGCACGCGGGTGGTGCCGGTATCACGCTCCACCGGCATGTCGATGATGCCGAACAGGCGTTCGGCGGCGGCCACGCCACGCGAGATCGACGTCTGCACGCTGGTCAACCGGCGCAGCGAAGGAATGATGGCCATCATCGAGGTCATCAGGCCCATGAACTGACCCGCGTTGAGCTTGCCGGCCAGGGCTTCGCGGGTGGACACCCAGACGATCACCGCCAGTGCCAGCGCGGCCAGGAACTGGACCACGCTGGAGGCGGCCGCACGGGTCACTTCCACCTTCATGTTCAGCGCCAGCATGCGGTTGGCCAGGCGCGAATAGCGGGTCATCTCGTGCTGCTGGGTGCCGTGCACCTTCACTTCCTGCTGCGCGGCCAGCGACTGCTCGGCGGTCTGCGCCATGGTGCCCATGCCGTCCTGGATGCCACGGCTGATGCGCCGGTAGCGCTTGCCGACATAGGACACGATGGCACCGATCAGCGGTACCACCAGCAGCATCGCCAGGGTCACCTTCACGCTCATCTGCAGCATCACCACCAGCATGGCGATGATGGTGAGGGTATCGGCCACCACGGTCTTCAGCGCATCGGCGCTGGCCTGGGTGACCTGCTCGGTATCGAAATTCAGGCGGCTGACCATCACCGGCGTGGCTTCGTTGTCGAAGTGCGACGACGGCAGGTGCAGGTACTTGTGCAGTACCTGCTCACGCAGGTCGCGCACCACGCTGCGGCCGGTCTTGGCCAGCGTGTAATCGCTCACCCAGGTGGCCAGGCTGCGCATCAGGAACAGCCCGAGGATGGTCAGCGGCAGGATGACCGCCATGCGCGGCTCGGGATTGACGAAGCCACGGTTGACCAGCGGCTCCATCAGCTTGGTGAAGTGGTAGCCGGCCAGGGCTTCGACCACCATGGCGATGACCGCGGCCACCATGAACACCCAGTAGGCCCGGGTGTAGCCGAGCAGGCGTTTGTAGATCGGCCACACTGGCGCGTGTTTGGAACTCATGGACGCACCTCTGGCGCTGTTGCGATTGCGATACGGCGGAAGCCAAGCTGGCCCAGCGCATCCTGCGCGGTGACCACGGCCTGGTAGGGAGTACGCGCGTCGGCGCGCAGCAGCACGGTCTGCTGGCGGTCGCTGCCGGCGACGGCGGCGATGGTCTGCTTGACCGATTCAACGTCGCTGCGCAGCACTTCCTGGTCGTTGATGAAGTAACGGCCTTCGGCGTTGATCAGCACGCTCAGCGAACGCGGCGGTTCGGGGTTCTGCTGGTCGCTGGCCGTCGGCAGCTGCACCTGCAGGGTCGAGCGCGCATCGAAGGTGGTGGTGACCACGAAGAAGATGATCAGCACCAGGATGACGTCGATCAGCGGCACCAGGTCGATGTGCGGCTCATCCTGGGATCGGTCGTTGCCGATGCGCATCGATCAGGCCTTGGCCGTGGCAGGCGCTGCGGCGCGCGCGACCGGGGCCGGGTTCATCACCCCCGGGCGACCATCCAGCGTGTCCAGCAGGGCGCTGGCCTCCTGCTCCATCTCCACCACGTAGCCGTGGATGCGGCCCTTGAAGTAGCGATGGAACATCAGCGCCGGAATGGCCACGATCATGCCGGTGGCGGTACAGACCAGCGCCTTGCCGATACCGCCGGCGAGCTGGTTCACATCGCCCACGCCGTGGTCGAGGATGCCCAGGAACATCTGGATCATGCCGATGACGGTACCCAGCAGGCCCAGCAGCGGGCCGGCCGAGGCAATGGTGCCCAGCGCATTGAGGAAACGTTCCATGCGATGCACCAGGTGACGGCCGGTGTCTTCAATGCGCTCGCGGATCTGATCGCGCGGGCGGTTGCGGGCTTCCAGCGCGGCCGCCAGCAGGGCGCCCAGCGGCGAGTTGGCGCGCAGGGTCTGCAGGTGGGCCGGGTCGAGCTTGCCGCGTGCGGCCCAGTTGCGCACCTCCTGGCCCAGGCCAGGCGGCAGCACCTCATTACGCCGCAGGGACCAGAAACGCTCCAGGACGATTGCCAAAGCCAGTACGCCCAACAGCAGCAGCGGCACCATCGGCCAGCCACCGGCCTTGACCAGTTCCCACACGTTTCAACCCTCCGGCCCATCGGCCGCTTGTTCGATCGGCGATAGGATAGCAGCCGACCGTGCCCGCCCAGCGGCATCCCACCACCGGGCCGCATGGACCCGCTGTTCGCGCACCTGCAGGCCTTGTGCGCCAAGCCATACGCGGATCGCGCCGGTGTCGGCGGTGACCAGCACTTCGGCGCCGGCTGCGCGCCAGCGCTGCACTACGTCACGTTTCGGGTGGCCAAAGCGGTTCTGGTGCCCGGCCGAGACCAGCGCCAGCCGGGGCTGCACCGCCGCCACCCAGGCCGGGCTGGAGCTGCCGCCACTGCCGTGGTGCGGCACCAGCACCACCTCGGCCCGCAGGCGGTCCGGGCGCTCCTGCAGCAGCTGCTGTTCGGCGCTGCGGCCGATATCCCCCGGCAACAGCACGGCCCCGTGGGCGCCGGCAATGCGCAGCACGCAGCTGGCTTCATTGCCGGCCGCGACCGCGGTGCGGCCGGGGTGCAGCACCTGGAAATCGACCCCGTCCCACTGCCAGCGCAGGCCTTGCCGGCAGAGAGCACGGGCGCCGGGCGGCGCCTGCCCGGGCGGAGCCAGCACCTGCAGCCCCGGCAGCTGCCGGCGCAGTGCCGGCAGCCCGCCGGCGTGATCCAGGTGATCGTGGCTGAGCAGAAGAAGCCGTGGCGGTGCCTGCCCCAGCGCGCGCACGGCCGGCATCAACACCCGCTCCGCTGCGTCGGCGCCGCCCGGCGGCCCCGCGTCGTACCACAGCGCATGGGTGGCCGTTCTCACCAGCACTGCAGCCCCCTGCCCCACATCGTGCACCAGCAGCTCGATCTCGCCGTGGCGCGGCGCCGGCGCCGCTGGCCAGAGCAGGGGCAGGCACAACAGTCCACCGGCCAGCAGGCCGCCGCTGCCGCGCGGCAGCAGCCACCAGAACACGCCCGCCACCGCCGCCGGTAGTGCCCAGCGCGGCGCTTCGGCCAGCCACCACATGGCCTGTGGCTGCGCCGCCAGCGGCTGCAACGCCTGCCAGCTGATCTCGAACAGCCAAGCCGCCGCCCGCCACGGCCAGCGCCCTGCGCCGTCATGCACGGCGTGCAGCGCGGTACCGGCCAGCGCGACCGGCACCACCACCAGACTCCACCAGGGAATGACCGGCAGGTTCAGCAAAGGCCCCCAGCGTGCGGTTCCGCCGAACAGCGCGACCGCCAGCGGCAGCAGCGCGACACTCGCAACGCCCTGCCCCGCCAGCGCAGCGCGCACGTGCTGCCACAGGCCGTGCGGCCGCTGCTGCGGCAGGCACCACAGCAGCCACAGTACGCCGCCAAAACTGAGCCAGAAGCCGGCCGACAGGATCGACAACGGTGCCGGCAGCACCATCAGCAGCGCGGCCAGGGCCAGGCATTGCGGCACCGATACCGCCCGCCGCGCCACCCGGGCCAGCGCCACCACCGCAATCATCAGGGCCGTGCGCACCGTCGGCAGCTCGGCACCGGCCAACAGCGTGTAGCCGCCCGCCGCCAGCGCCGCCGCGAGGGCGGCCGCCTGCGGGCGTGGCACGTGGATCGCCAGCGGCGCCCACAGCCGCCACGACATTCCACACAGCAACGCACCAAAGCCGGCCACCAGCCCCACATGGAAGCCGGATATCGCAATCAGGTGGGTCAGGCCCAGGGCACGCAGGTGCTCCCAGTCGGTATCGGTCAGCCCGCGGGTATCGCCCAGCGCCAGCGCCTGCACGAAGCGCGCCGAGGGGCGCCCGACCTGGGTGGCGATGGCGTCGCTGCAGGATTCGCGCCATGCCAGCAGGCCATGGGCCGGGCGCAGCAGCCGTGGTTGTCGCTGCTGCTGCACGCTGGCGCTGCCCGCCAGCCCCTTCAGCAGTGCATGGCGCTCACCGTCGAAGCCGCCGGGATTGATGCGCGAACGCGGCGCCCGTACCCGCAACGCCAGCTGCCACTGCGCGCCGGCGCGCACGCCATGGCGCTGCTCCGCGGCAACGCCGCCGTTGCGCGCCTCAGCCCCTTTCAGCACAGACCAGCGCACCTGCACCCGACGGCCACGCAGCGCGGGCAGGCCATCGGCGTGCGCGACCTGCAACGTGAAGCGCGTGTGGTCACTGCCATGGGTCGGCAGATCGACCACCCGACCGCGCACCTGCACCACCTGCGCCGCAGCACCTGGCGGCCACTGCTGCTGCAGCGCTGCATGGCCGTGGCAGGTTGCCCAGCCGAGACCGAACACGGCGGCCGCCACCACCCGGCCGCGCCAGCGCAGCAGCCAGCCCGGCAACGCCACCACCACCAGCAGCACGCCCAGCCACACCGGCAGCAAGGCCGACGCAGCGCTACAGGCCAGCACCCCCAGCACCAGCGCGGCGGCGCAGCCGGGGCCAAGGCAGGCAGACGGGGGCACGGTCGCGGCCATGCCCCCAGCCTGCAGGCTTGCGGCCCGCAACGGCCATCAGCCAACGCCGTGCTGCGCCGTCAGCGTTCGCTTCGGCGTGACGCCCCGCGGTGGAAGTTCACCCGGAACCGCGCGCCGCCGCCCGGTGCCTCCCCCACGCTCACGCTGCCGCCATGGTGCTGCACGATCTCCTTCACCAAGTGCAGGCCGAGACCGCTGCCACTTCCGGCCGCTCGCAGGCGATGGAACGGTTCGAAGATCGCTTCGCGATCGCCCACCGGCACACCGGCGCCCTGGTCACTGACGTCCAGCAGGCCCTGCGGATCCACCCGCACGCAGATGGTGCCGCGACCGCCGCCGTGCACGATGGCGTTGTGCACCAGGTTGGCGATCACCCGGCCCAGCGCCAGCCCGTCGCCCTGGATCCACACCGGGGTGTCGGGCGCATCCACTTCGAAGCCATAGCCGGCACCCACCACCAGCGGTGCCAGCTCGGCCGCCGCTTCCCGCACCAGGTGCGCCAGGTCCAGCCGCTGCAGTGCGGTGGTGTTGCGATCCAGCCGCTGCAGGTCCAGCAGATGTTCGGCGACATTGCCCAGGCGCGCCACATCGGTCAGCAGCTGCGATTTCAGTTCGCCCTGCGGCAGCTGCGAAAGACGCGCCTGCACCACCGCGATCGGCACGCGCAGTTCGTGGGCGGCATCGGCCAGGAATTTGTCACGCGCGGCGTAGCCCTGCTGCACCTTGTCGATGGCATCGTTGAACGCTTCGACCAGCGGCGCGATTTCGGTGGACACCAGCTGCGCATCCAGCCGCGCGCCGGGCTGGCCCACATCCAGTTCCTTGGCCTGCTGCGCGGAACGGCGCACGCCGCGCATGGCGCGGTGGATCACGGTAGGCATCACCAGCAGGGTGACCACGATCAGCGGCAGGAAGAACCACAACCCGATCAGCCGCAGCACCATCAGCGCGCCGTCGACCAGGCCACCCTTGGGCGCGCCGCCAACCATCACCGTGATGCGCCGGCCTTCGTCGTAGCGGATCATCACCCGCGCCACATCCAGGTAGGGTGGCACCAGCGAACCCAGTTCGGTTGCGCCCAGTGTCGGCAGGCGCGCCAGCAACGGCGCATGCACGCTGGGCACCTTGCCCCGCTCCAGCCACGCGCCCCGGTCATCCACCGCAGCGAACCACAGGTTGCCGCCGGCGCGCGCATCCACCTTCTGCCAGCGGGCTTCGTCCAGCTGCAGGCGACCGTCCACGCTGCGCAGCGCATCGGCCACGTCCTCGGCCATGAACATGTCCATGCCCCAGGTGTCCTTGTCACCCCAGGTGATGATCAGCGCGGCCACCGCGAACAGCACGGTGAAGGCCTGCGCCAGGAACAGCCGCCAGGCCAGGCCCAGGGTGATCGAACGGATCTGCCGGGCCATTTCAGACCTCCGCCAGCAGATAGCCGACGCCGCGGATGACGTGGATTTCCACGCCCGCCCCGGCCTGCTGCAGCGCCTTGCGCAGCTTGGAGATATGCGCGTCCAGCGCATTGGACTGGATCTCGTCATCGAAACCGTATACCGCCGCTTCCAGCGCACTGCGGGTGACGGTGCGCCCCTGGCGCATGGCCAGTGCCTGCAGCACCAGCACCTGGCGCCGCGGCAGCGCCAGCAGCTGGCCATCGACCTCGGCCTGCAGCGATTCGAAGTCGAATGCCAGCCGACCCAGCACCAGGCGCGGAGTCACCATGGCCGTCGGCCGCCGCGATACCGCGCGGATGCGCGCCATCAGTTCTTCGATGGCGACCGGCTTGACCAGGTAATCGTCGGCACCCACGTCCAGCCCTTCCACCTTGTCCGACAATGCGCCCTTGGCGGTCAGCATGATCACCGGCAGATTGGGGCGCAGCGCGCGGGCGGTGGCGACGAAGGCCACGCCATCGCCATCGGGCAGCTGCCGGTCCAGCAGCAGCAGCTGGTGTACCGGTTCGCGCAAGGCCAGTGCCGCCTCGGCCAGGCTGCCGACCACGTCGGCGACAACGCCCTGCCGCTCCAGCCCGCTCTGCAGGGCACGGGACAGATCGGGATCGTCTTCGACCAGAAGGATGCGCATCGGAAGCTCGGTGGCGGAAATCGCTGCCGATGATAGTGCCTGCGGCGGCACCGCGACGTGCGCGTCGTGTCCACCGGCCGCGCAATGTTCCGACAATGTTGGCGGCGCAGCATGGGGGCTTGTTCCCTGCCAAGTCGTCCCTCGATGTCCCTGCGTTCCCCTGCCCTGCTGCGCCCCCTGCTGTGCACCGTCGCTCTCTCCACGCCGCTGCTGGCAACCGCCCAGGACCAGGAGACCGCACCGGGCGTGCAGGCCGGCATCACCATCGGTGCGACCACCGGTGCGTACGCGCACTACGATGACAAGCCGCTGGTGGTGCCGGCGCTGGCATGGCAGGGCAAGCGCTTCTTCGCCAGCCCCGGCTCGCTGGGCATGCACCTGTACAAGGCCGATGGCCTGCGGGTATCGGCGGTGCTCACGCCTTACACGCTGCGCTTCAAGACCGACGATGTGAACGATGCGCAGCTGCGCCGCCTGCACAGCCGGCAGATGTCGGCCATGGCCGGCGTCAATGCCGAGTACAAGGCGGATTGGGGCATCGTGGGTGCCAGCGTGCAGCGCGAAGTCAGCGGCCACGGCGGCGGCATGGAATCGAACCTGCACTACAGCTACCCGATCCAGGCCGGCCGTTTCACCTGGGTGCCGCGGGTGGGCGTAGTGCATTCCAGTGCGCGCCTGCTGGACTACTACTACGGCATTTCCAACGAAGAAGCCCTGCGTTCGGGCCTGGCGGCCTACCGCCCAGGCAGCGCCACCTCGCCCAGCCTGCAGATCGCGGTCAGCACGCCGCTGGGCAGCAAATGGCGTGCCACCGGCGTGGTCGCCAACCAGTGGTTCGGCGATGCGGTGAAAGACAGCCCGATGACCCGCGATGGCAGCCAGACCTCCGCGTTCATTTCATTGATGCGCGCCTTCTAGCCCGCGCATTCATTGCCCAGAAGGACCTTGCATGGCCGCCGCCAGCCCCCTCCCCGACGCACACGCGATCCTGCGCGCCCCCGACCTGGACAGCGCCGAGCGCGTGTACCTGGGCCTGCTGCCGGACCTGGCCCACGTGGACGCACTCACCCGCCATGCGCTGGGTGCGTCGCGGGCAGCCGATGCCGCCGCACGCGGCTATGTGCTGTCGATGACATTGGTGGGGCTGCGCCTGCAGGAACTTGAGATGGACGAGCCGTGTGCCAGCGCGCACCGCCAGGCCACGCTGCACAGCCTGCGGCAGGCGTTCGCTGCTGCCTGAGCGCGCGATGCGGGCGGCCCGGGCATCCCTGGCCCCGGATTCATCCTCGACCCATGCGCTTGGCACGCGGTTTTCCGCGCTTCGTCGCATGCCGCTACCGGCCGCCGTGTGCCGGTGACAGGCTGGGCTCCCTTTCCGGAGCACCGTGCCATGCCGATGCTTGCCCTGCTTCTGCTGTATGCCGCCGTGCTCGGTGGCGACGAAACGCTGCCGGTGGCGCACGTGCAGGTGCGCCTTGGCCAGGACAGCGTGCTGTGCTGGGAACGTGATACCGCCCAGCGCACGCGCTCGCTGGGCCTGTGGCGGCAGACCGGCGGCGGCTGGCAGCTGCAGCATCGCCTGCGCGTCAGCAGCACACGGATGCTGTCTTCATCGCAATGAGGGGCGCGGTTCATCCGCAGCAGCGCCGATGATGCAAGCATGGGCGCCTGTCGAAAGGATGCGCCATGACCCTGTCTTCTTTCATCCGCACGGGCCTGGTGCTGGCGTGCGTGCTGCTTGCGGGCTGCTGCCCGTTCGGTAGCGAGATTCGTTCACGCCCCACGTTCGTCAATCCAGGCGTGTCGCCGGCAACATCGCGCGCCCAGGTGGCGGCGTGTGATCGCCAGGGCGCACGCCTGCGCAGCGAGCTGGAACGTCGCTTCGTCGACACCACGCGCGCGCAGTGTGCGCTGCCGCAGCCCTTCGCCGACTACACGATGGTGAACACCGCAGGCCAGGCCCTGCCGCCTGACCAGGCCGCCGAGCGGCGTGCCAGCCATGTGCAGCGCCTGTGCGCGGGCCCGGTGCGCGCGGACAAGGAACTGGCCGCGCTGTGCCCCGATTGCCGGGCCCGGGCTGACGATCAAGTGGCGCAGTGCCGCACGGAAAAGGGCATCGTGCGCAGCTCGAAGCCGGTGCGGATGTGCAGCATGATCCGTTTCTAGACGGCCGGCAGAAACGAAAACGCCGGCCCAGGGCCGGCGTTCGGGATTTCCACCGCTGCACCGGCAGTGCCGGGAGCCAGGTGGTGGGCGGTACAGGGTTCGAACCTGTGACCCCTACCATGTCAAGGTAGTGCTCTACCGCTGAGCTAACCGCCCAATGAATCTGCATGTCTGGACTGAAAAACCCGGCTTGCCGGCCGGGTTTGTCTTTCTCACGACAGCCCCTTGCCAGGGACTTCGTGGTGGGCGGTACAGGGTTCGAACCTGTGACCCCTACCATGTCAAGGTAGTGCTCTACCGCTGAGCTAACCGCCCGTTTTTCCTGCATTTCCGCGATTGCGTCGGTGCAGGCCGCGTATATTACGGATGCCTGCGCGCCAGCGCAATAGTTTTGTGAAGGCAGCCGACGCTGGCCCGTTCATCCAAGGCTGGCTTCCCTCAGCTGCCGGATCTGGTCACGCACACGCGCGGCATCCTCGAACTCCAGGTCCTTGGCGTGCTGGTACATCTGCTGCTCCAGCGCCTTCAGGCGTGAAGCCAGCTGGGCCGGGCTGAGCGAACGATAGTCCGCCGCCGGCTCGGCCACCCCGCCGCGCGCCTTGCCCTTGCCCTTGCGCGCTTCCTTCTCGGCGGCGTCAGAGCGCGCACCTTCCAGCACGTCGGTGATCGGCCGGGCCACCGAGCGCGGCACGATGCCGTGCTCCTCGTTGTACTCGACCTGTTTGGCACGGCGGCGGTCGGTCTCGTCGATCGCCGCCTGCATCGAACGGGTGATCTTGTCGGCGTACAGGATCGCCTTGCCGCGCACGTTGCGCGCGGCGCGGCCGATGGTCTGGATCAGCGAGCCGGTGGAGCGCAGGAAGCCTTCCTTGTCCGCGTCCAGGATCGCCACCAGGGACACCTCGGGCATGTCCAGGCCTTCGCGCAGCAGGTTGATGCCCACCAGCACGTCGAACTTGCCCAGGCGCAGGTCGCGGATGATCTCCACGCGCTCCACCGTGTCCACGTCCGAATGCAGGTAGCGCACACGAATGCCATGCTCGGTCAGGTATTCGGTCAGGTTTTCGGCCATGCGCTTGGTCAGCGTGGTGACCAGCACGCGGTCGCCCGCCTTGATGCGCGCATTGGCCTCGCTCATCAGATCGTCGACCTGGGTGCCGACCGGGCGGATCTCCACCACCGGATCGATCAGGCCTGTCGGGCGCACCACCAGTTCGGTGATCTCATCGCCCGACTCGCGCAGCTCGTACGGGCCCGGCGTGGCCGAGACGTAGATGCTGCGCGGGCAGCGCGCTTCCCATTCCTCGAAGCGCAGCGGCCGGTTGTCCAGCGCCGAAGGCAGGCGGAAACCGAACTCGACCAGGGTCTCCTTGCGCGACCGGTCGCCCTTGAACATGGCACCGATCTGCGGAATGGTCACGTGCGATTCGTCGATCACCAACAGCGCATCCGGCGGCAGGTAATCGAACAGTGTCGGTGGCGGCTCGCCGGCGTTCTTGCCGGTCAGGTGCCGCGAATAGTTTTCGATGCCGTTGCAGAAACCCACCTCGGCCATCATCTCGATGTCGAACTGGGTGCGCTGCGCCAGGCGCTGGGCTTCGACCAGCTTGTTCTGCGCGTACAGCTGCTCCAGCCGCTCCTTCAGCTCGACCTTGATGGTTTCCACCGCCGCCAGCACGCGCTCGCGGGTGGTGGCGTAGTGGGTCTTCGGGTACACGGTGAAGCGCTGCAGGTTGCGCATCGTCTCGCCGGTGAGCGGATCGAACATCGTGATCTTCTCGACCTCGCCATCGAACAGCTCGATGCGCAGGGCCTCGCTGTCCGACTCGGCCGGAAACACGTCGATCACTTCGCCGCGCACGCGGAAGGTGCCGCGCTGCAGTTCGTATTCGTTGCGGGTGTACTGCAGCTGGGTCAGATGATTGATCAGGTCGCGCTGGTCGATGCGCTCGCCCTTGGACAGGATCAGGCGCAGCGACAGGTAATCTTCCGGCGCGCCCAGACCGTAGATGGCCGACACCGTGGCGACCACGATCGCGTCGGGGCGCGACAGCAGGGTCTTGGTCGCGGCAAGGCGCATCTGCTCGATGTGCTCGTTGATCGAACTGTCCTTCTCGATGAAGGTGTCCGACGAGGGCACGTAGGCCTCGGGCTGGTAGTAGTCGTAGTAGCTGACGAAATACTCCACCGCGTTGTGCGGGAAGAACGCCTTGAACTCACCATACAGCTGCGCCGCCAGCGTCTTGTTCGGCGCCATGATCAGCGTCGGCTTCTGCACGTTCTGGATGACGTTGGCGATGGTGTAGGTCTTGCCCGAACCGGTGACGCCCAGCAGGGTCTGCTTGGCGATGCCGGCCTGGAAATTGTCGGTCAGCTTCGCGATGGCATCGGGCTGGTCGCCAGCCGGCGAATAGGGCGAAACGAGTTGAAAGCTGTCGCTCATGGTGCTGCCAGATCCCGGGAACCCGCAGTATACCGGGCACTCCAGTGACGACCGGTTGAACCAGAACCCGATTCAGGCAGCGGCAAAACCCGATGGTGCCGCGCCGCCGGCGGGCGGAGGCTGGTGCCCTGCCCGCTGCTGGAGTCCGCCTGATGCTTTCCCCTGCCCCCGGCCACACCCTGGCCGAACTGCTGCTGGCCATGGCGGTGCTGGCGATCCTGGCCTGCCTGGCGGCACCGCCGTTCGCCGGCCTGCTGGACCGCCTGCGCGCCGACCAGCTGCGCATGCAGCTGCACACGGCGCTGAACCAGGCCCGCAGCACGGCGCTTACCCACCGCCGCTCCGTGCTGGCCTGCCCGAGCAGCGACGGCCTGCAGTGCGGGCAGGACTGGAGCCAGGGCTGGCTGCTGCGCGCTGAACAATCACGGCCGGATGAGGCCGATCCGGCGCCGCCACTGGCCGCGCGCCAGCTTCAGAGCCATTCCTCATTGCAGGCCTTCAGCACGCACGGTCGCCCGCACATCGTGTTTCGTGCCAGCGGGCGCAGCGCGGGCAGCAATGCGCGCATCCGCGTCTGCCAGCGCGGCCTGACGCAGGCCGAAGTGGTGGTGAGCAATACCGGGCGTGTGCGCTCGCTGCGCAGCGCGTCGCCGGAGCCCTGCTGAAGCACGCGGATGGCGGACGCAGAAAAGCAGAAGCCGCGATTTCTCGCGGCTTCTGCAGGATCTGGCGCCCGAAGTTGGACTCGAACCAACGACCCCCTGATTAACAGTCAAGTGCTCTAACCGGCTGAGCTATTCGGGCGGGGAGGCGCATTCTAGTAGCTGCTGCGCGCCGATGCAACACCCCTGCGCGAAATCACCAGCAACCGGCCACCGCACTGGCGCTCGGTGTCTTCACATTGGCCTGGTTGACCGTCATCGTGCCGCACTTGTCCTTGGCCTGCGCGCCCTGCGGCGCCGCGGTCAAGGTGAACGTGCCCTGCGCGGCCTGGATGCTGATCGTGTACTGCGCCGTACCACCTTCGCGCGGCGACTGGATGCTGGTGGTGCCGTTGCTGAAACGGAAGTTGGCGTAGGTATTGTTGGTGGTGTGCGAACGCTCGGCCATCTGCGCGTACTCCACCATGTCCGCCTTGGCCTGCGCACGCCGCGACTTGCGGATCTGGTCGGTGTACGAGGGATAGGCCACCGCCGCCAGGATCGCCACCACGGCCACCGTGATCATCAGTTCGATCAGGGTGAAGCCGCGGACCTGGCCCATTGCGCGGATTGCTTTGAGTGACATCGCAGGAATCTCCGTTACTGGATCTGGCGCCAGGACTGGCGGCCACAGGGATACGGCACGTACAGCGGCTGCGCGCCGGACACATTGACCACCATCCAGCAGCCCGCACCGGCCGGCACCGTCGGCACACCCGAGCCGTCGTTCGGATTGGTCGGCGGCTGCAGGCGCGGCACCACCGATACGCCCACGTCCTTGATCGGCGCGGTGCCCGGCGAGTTCAACGACATGGCAGCCGTGCCGGCGGCGGCGGAGGTACCGGTGGGCGAACCCACCCGCACGCCGGACAGCGCACCGGCACCGCTGCGTGGACTCAGCCCGAACAGCCAGTTCGCACCCGACGTGCTGCAGCCGCTGGTGACTTCCACCGGTGCGTAGGTGGGAATGAACAGGATGCCCGAGGCCAGCTCCGGGTAACCCACCGCGCGTTCGCCGGCAGGAAGATCGACGTACCAGCCCAGTGACGAGGTAGGCGCGGTACCCACCTGCAGCGTACGCGAACCACTGGTGGTGACCACCGCGTTCGGGGTCAGGTTGGCACGCGTGAGTGTCGTGAGGACCGCACCGTTCACCACATCGTTGAAGCCATACAGGCTCTGGATCTGGGTGGACGAGATCGGCAGGGTGTCATCGTTGAAGGAGAAGCTGCCGGTACCGAACATCACCAGCACGCCGCCGCGTTCACCCGATGCCACCTGCAGGCCGCCGGTGATCGGCTGGCGGTAGGTCAGCCCGTTCTGCACGAAGGTGCCGGTGGTGAACACAGGCACAGTGACCGAAGTGGCGGTGGAGGTCAGGTCGAACTTCCACACCGCGCCCTTCAGGTCGGCCGCGTAGACGGTATCGGCGTAGCCGTCGCGCACGCGGCTCGGCTTGTTGGTGACCGGGTCGATGGTCAGGTTGTTGACCCGATCCACCACCACGATGTTGCCCAGGCCATTGCTCCCGGCGATGGTGGAATTGGACTCTCCCGCTTCGATCATGCGGATGGTCGGCGTACCGGTGCCGATGTCGACCACGAACAGCACGGCCTTGCCACTGGCGCTGGAATAGCCGTTGCCGAAGATCGCCTTCCAGCTGACGCTGCCATCGGCCGCCCGTACCGGCACGATGACCGGCTTGCCCAGCACGTGGCCGATGTTGGCCCGCACCGTGGCATCACCGGCCAGATCGTTGATTTCCCACAGGCGGTTGCCGGCGGCGAAGCTGCCGGGGGTGGTCACGTCCAGGGCGAACACGCCACGGCCGCCGGCGCCGGTGGTGCCGACCAGGGTGGTGTGCCAGCCGCCACCGTAGAAGGTATCGCCCACGGTCAACGGACCATCGACGAAGTACTTGTGCACGAACGGCTGGGCGTTCTTCTTGGTCGGGTCGTAGGGCAGCAGCAGGTTGCCCATGTGCCCGTACGAGGTGGCCGGAATGTAACCGAACAGTTCACGGCCACCGTTGCCGCCGATCGTGCCGGCCGCATCCATGCCGCCGTCGAACGCATGCAGCATGCCGTCGTTGGCACCGGCATAGACCACGTAGCGGTTGTTGTTGCGCTTGTTGGTCAGGTAGTTGGTGTAGCCCGTGCCCAGGGTGCCGCCCAGCGCGCGGTAGCCGAAGTCGTCGACCGGCGCACTGATCACCGGCGTGGAGTTGACGATGTCGCCCAGCAGCGTGGTGCGATCGCGCAGCTTGCCGCCGTTGCGCACTTCGCCGGTGGTTTCGCCCAGCAGGTAGTTGGCCGCACTGTTGGCATCAGCGCCCAGCGCGGTCAGGTTGGCGGCCGTACAGATCGACTGCGCCGGATACAGCGTGCTGGACAGGTTGCAGAGCCCGGCCAGGGTGGCCGTAGTGCCACTGAACTTGCGCACGCTGCTGCCGTCGTCGAAGAAGACGTTGCGCGCGGCCGCGGCCGGCATCTGCGCACTGGCTTCCCACAGGGTGGTGTACTGCGCCTCGCGGGTGGTGGGGTTCACCGACACGCTGCTGGCGGTCAGCTTGCTGTACCAGTCGGTGCCGTTGTTCTGCACGTCGTACATGGGGGTGACGGTCAGCGAACCGGTACCGATGCGCGCGCCGCTGAGTGCGAACGTACCCGACGGCGTCTGCCCCGAACCCACCGCCGACAGCACCCGGCGCATGGCCTCGGTCACGTCCGACGGCGTCTTGGCATTGATGAACTCGCCGCGGCTGTTGACGGCTGCGTGCCACAGTTCGTCGATCACGCGGCCGTCGTCGTCGGTCAGCGGGTCGCCATTGGCATTCCAGTTCGGCGGGTTGGCATACGGGTCATCGGTGGCGGCCTGGTTGACCTCGTAGATCAGGCCCTGCGCGCCCAGGGTCACGCCGTAGAAGTTCATGTGCAGGTTGGTCTGGCAGTCCAGTCGCTTCCATTCCGGCGAGGACTGGTCGAGCGAGCTGCACTGGTCCGGCACCGGCACCAGGCCGGTGGGGAAGCTTGCCCCGGTGCGCAGCGGGGTGGAGCCACCGGCGTAGTACGACGCGGCGATGTCGGCAATGGTGTTGCTGTAGCCATCGGCGAACGGCTGGGTGGGGAAGAACTTGCCGCCGGCGCTGTCGGCATTGCCATAGCCGCTGGCCGAGTTGCCCACGTTGGTATAGCCGTCGGTGAACAGCATGCCGCCGTTCTTCTGGCAGGCGCGGATGACCGGTGCGCCGGCGTCGGTACGCCGGAACTGTTCACCCAGGTAAGCCACGGCCTGCCGGTTCGGGGTACCGCCATTGGGCTTGAGCCGGTAGATCTGCCCGAACAGGTCCGAGCGCTGCGAGGTGACGTCGTACATGGTCACGTTGTTGCGGGCATTGATGGTGAAATAGCCCACGCGCATGTTGTCCACGCCCACCATGGCATGCGAGGACGAGCCGACCATCGACAGGATGCGGTTGCGGTGATATTGGAACCAGTTGGCGAAGTTGCGCTGCGCGTTGGCCAGATCGGCCGTATTGGTGCCGTAGTTCTCCGGCAGGATCTGGTAGCGGCGCATGTCGCAGCCCGGGCCACAGGCGTTGCTGATCAGCGGACGGTTGGTGTCGCCGGTCAGGTAGCCGGCCGGCGCGGCCTGGTCGGCCGGCAGGTAGAACGTGGCCGGTACGTAGGCGATCTGCACCGTGCAGTCCGCGCGCACCAGCACGTCACTGCCCAGGTTGGTCCAGACGTTGCCGGAACTGGCCAGGCCGTTATTGTTGTTGCTGTTGCAGGTGCGCCCGTTGGAGCGGTAGCGCGTACCGGCCGGAATGGTCATGCCGGTGACGAACTGGAACGCCTCGCCGTTGACCTGGCGCGAGGACAGGTCGTACACGGTGTTGTAACCGGTATTGAAGTCGGTGCCGTAGACCGTCGGGTCACGCGGATCAACGCGTGCCGCAGAGAACGTGGCGTTCGGCCAGAGCATGTTGCCGCCGCTGTCTCGCACCGGCAGGCTCCACGGCTCGTAGGTCACGGCCGGGTTGTAGTAGCTGGCGTTGTAGGTGGGCGAACGGGCAAAACCAAACGCATCGATCGGCGGGATCGCGCGGCCCGGCGAATACGAGGTGTTGAAGTTCGAGTGCGGGAACAGGTACAGGTAGCAGTCGGTGGAGTTGTTGCCGCACGCCTCGCCCACGTTGTAGAACACGCCGGCCGAACTGAAGAAGCTACTGCCGTTCCACTGCATGCGACCATCGCCACCACGGAAGATCCGCTCGAAGGTCATAGAGTTGGAATCGTCCACGGCCATGATGAAGGCCGGCGGGATCGAGGTGGTGTTGTTCAGCGGCGCCTGGGCAAGGGCGCCCTGCCCCTGCGCGGCGAACAGGCTGTAGGCGAAGTAGCCACCCACGCCGAGCACGGCGAAGGCAGACGCGGCGATGATCCGGGAAGTGCGACGGGACATGCCGGCGGCCTCAGAGCTTGAAGATGGAATCGACCGACGCCGTGGACGAGGAGTCCGTCGCGGTATCGGTAGCGAAAGTGGTGATCTGGTAGATGGGCGTGACCGGATCCAGCGGCTTGCCCATCGACAGCGAGCCGCCACCGATCACACAGGTATCGATGCGGCGCACGTTCACCGCCTGCACGGTGGTCAGCGCGCGGTCGCGGCCCCAGCCCACCGGATCGAAGGCGATATCGCAGTTGTCCTGGATATCGCTGGCCACCAGCGGGGCATCGGCGGCGGCGGCGGTGCGGTTGGCGATGGCTTCCACCGCACGTTCGCTGCGCCGGGTCACGCCTTCGGCATTCTGGAACGCCACATTGGTGGCCAGGTAGTTGGACGCCATCTTTTCCTGCATGCCCGCCACCTGCATGCCGGCGATGCCGATCAGCGCCAGCAGGATCAGCATGATCAGCGCGACGTACAACACGGCACCGCGCTGCTGGCGGGGCATCGGACGGATGCGGGCTCGAGCGTTCATGGCATCAGTTCCCGAAGAGGCGGTTACGCAGGGCAATGGTGGATTCGTAGGCGGCGCGGTAGCGCGCGTCGTTCGGCGTGGACGGTGCGAAGCCAACGCCGAGCATGCGCGGGTAGCGCAGCGCATCGGTGGCCGCTTCGGCCTGCGAGGGCTGCGGGCTGCGCGCCAGGATGCCGACCTGCACCTGGCCCACGCGCCGCCACTGCGCCGCTGCCGCTGCGTTGGTGCCGGTAGACACGCCGCTGGCAATGGCCACGGTGGTGATGTTGCCGGTGGGCGGGGTAGTGCTGGTGATGGCCGCAGTGCTGTCCAGGCCGAACAGCAGCTGCAGGTTCTCGATGCCTTCCACCAGCTCTTCCGGGGTGGCATAGCCGTCGGCACCGTCCGAGCGCGCACGCATCAGCGCCGGTTCGCCGGTGGTACCGGAGGTGCCCACGAAATACACCACCGATTCGGCGCGGTAGATCATGGTCTGGCCGGTGGGCTGCACGGTGTAGCGGTCCAGGTTGGCGCCGCTGGCGGTGACCTGGCCTTCAACGTAGGTGCCCTTGAATACGTTCACATGGCTGCAGTCGGCCACGCCGAACAGCGTGGGCGCGGTCACGCCACCTTCCAGCAGGCGCTTGCCTATGGTGCCGTCGAAGCCGACCACGCTGTTGGCAGCGGGCGCCAGCGCGGTGACCGGTACGCCTTCGGCGGCCAGATAGCGCAGCACCAGCACATCACTGCCATCGCGCGGCTTGAGTGCACTGATCGAACTCGGCAGGCCCGTCACCGCCGGCCAGCTGCCACCGACGGTCAGGCTGGTGCCTGGCCCGGTGCCCGGGGCCTCATAGCCCTGGATGCTGACGCTGAAATCCAGCGGATGGCCCGAACCGGTGGCGGCGCCGGTGTTGATGGTCGGGTCGCCCTCGCCCTTCACGAAATGCGCCTGGTCGTTCACGCAACCGAAGTGGCCGGCCATGCGGATGTCGCGCTGCAGGAACTCCAGCGCGAAGCGACCGTTTTCCTGCGCGCGTGCATTGCCTTCGGCCAGCCGCGAGGCGGTGCGCGAGGCGATGAACACCTGCACGACGCCCAGCATCAGCACCAGGCCGATGACCATGGCCACCATCATTTCGATCAGCGACAGACCGGCGGCGTGGCGGCGGGAGGACAGGTGCGCGCTCACAGCTGCGATACCAGGGTAAAGGTGGTGCGGGCGTTGGGATTCTGCGGATCCCAGCGCTGGTCGCCCCAGGCGATGCCCACGGTGACCCGGCCGTTGGCGTTGAGCACGGTGGCGCTGGCGCCCTCGCCCAGCGACTGCACCACCTGGCACTGCCAGCGGGTGATGTTGCTGGCCACGCCCTGGTCGGCGCCGAGCACGCGGGTGCAGGAACTGGCGCTGACCGAGTTGGCCGCGAAGCTGGCGCCGGTGTACCAGCCCGCCTGGTAGCGGTTGCTGCGCATCTGATCCAGCAGGTCGTAGGCCAGGTTGGTGGCCTGGGTGCGGTAGTTGGCGCTCTGCACGAAGCGCACGTTCATGGTCTGCAGCAGGGCGAAGCCCAGCAGGCCGAAGCCGAGGATCAGGATGGCGATCAGCACTTCCAGCAGGCTGAAGCCGGCCTGGCGCCGCGAGAACGAGGGAAGACGACGGCTCATTGGCAGGCGGCCTTGGTGGAGGTGATCTGGCCTGCCGCATTGACGGACAGGGTACGGCGCTGGGGATCGCTGCCACATTTCACCGGCTGCAGGGTGATCTGCTGGGCGGCGGCCGCACGGCGGCGACCGCGGGCGTCGAAGGCGACTTCGGCCGCCGGGCCGGTGACGGTGACCGAATCGGAGGTGACTGCGACGAAGCGCAGCACGACCTCGTTGGAGCCCTTGCTGCCGTTGCCGTCCACGTCGGCCCAGGCCAGCATGCCCGAGCGCCAGGCGCCATCGCAGCTGCTGCCGTCGGAGCTGCCGCAGACGCCGCCGCCGCGCTTGTTGCGCACGGCCTCGCTGCGGGCCAACGACAACAGGCCGGTCATTTCATTGCCGGCCGAGGCGATGCGGTTGGAACGGATGGTGCTCTGGAAACTCGGAAACGCAATCGTGCCGAGAATGGCGACCACCGCGATGGTGACCATCAACTCGACCAGCGTGAAGCCGTTGGACCGGCGCAGTTTCATTGGACGCTCCCCAGCGTGTTGGTGGCCACGATGGCGCAGCCACCGGCCGCCGGCAAGCGGCGGCAGGATGAACGGTCAGTTCCGGGCGATGGGCGTCAAAGGGTTGACACGCCAGCGTGCCGGACGGGGGTCAGAGCTCCTGCGAGGATCCGACCCCGGGTCGGTGCAATGGGGTCGGATCCCCGCAGGGGCTCCGACCCCGGCCGGTCAGGCCAGCACCTGGTAGCAGGGCTGGTATTCGCCGGAAATCTTCATCCGGCGCTGGTCGACGAACGCGCGCAGCAGCGCGTCCAGGGCCTGCATCATGTCGGCGTCGCCATGGATCTGGAACGGACCGAACTCTTCGATGCGGCGCATGCCGTCTTCCTTCACGTTGCCGGCCACGATGCCCGAGAACGCCCGGCGCAGGTCGGCTGCCAGCGCGTGTGGGGCACGGCCGTGGTGCAGGTCCAGCGCGGCCATCGCTTCGTGGGTCGGCACGAACGGCTGCTGGTACTCCCACGGAATCTCGATGGACCAGTTGAAGAAGAACGAATCCTTCTGCGCCAGGCGGTACTCGCGCACCTGCTTGATGCCGCTGGCCATCTTCTTGGCCACGGCCACCGGGTCGCCGATGATGATCTCGTAGCGGTCGGCGGCCGCATCGCCCAGGGTCAGGCGGATGAAGCGGTCGATCTGCTCGAAGTACGGCGCGGCCACGGTCGGGCCGGTCAGGATCAGCGGGAACGGCAAGTCCTTGTTTTCCTCGCGCAGCAGGATGCCCAGCAGGTACAGGATCTCTTCTGCGGTACCCACGCCACCGGCGAACACGATGATGCCGTGGCCGATGCGGACGAAGGCCTCCAGGCGCTTCTCGATGTCCGGCATGATGACCAGGTGGTTGACGATCGGGTTCGGCGACTCGGCCGCGATGATGCCCGGCTCGGTCAGGCCGATGTAGCGGGTGACCGTCCTGCGCTGCTTGGCATGGGCGATGGTGGCGCCCTTCATCGGGCCCTTCATGGCGCCAGGGCCGCAGCCGGTGCAGATGTCCAGGCCGCGCAGGCCCAGCTCGTAGCCCACCTGCTTGGTGTACAGGTACTCGTCGCGGCCGATCGAATGGCCGCCCCAGCACACCACCAGGTTCGGGTCGCCGGGGTTGAGGATGCGCGCGTTGCGCAGCAGGCCGAACACCGCGTTGGTGATGCCTTCGGACGACTCCAGCTCGGCCGCGTAGGCCGGGCCCATCTCGATGGCCATGTAGGCCAGGTCACGCACCACCGCGAACAGCAGCTCGGCCACGCCGCGGATGATCTCGCCATCGACGAAGGCCATCGCCGGGGCGTTGACCAGGTCGATGCGCACGCCGCGATCCTGCTGCGCGACCTGGATGTCGAAATCGGGGTAGAGATCACGCGCGGCGCGCGGATCGTCCGAGGCACTGCCACTGGTCAGCACGGCCAGTGCGCAGCGGCGCAACAGCTCGTGCATGCCGCCGCCGGAGGCATCGCGCAGGCGCGCCACTTCGGCGCGCGACAACACATCCAGCCCACCACGCGGGTAGATCCGCGCATCCTGCACCGGCAGCGCACGGGCTGCCTTTTCGTTCGTGGTCATATCCAACTTTTCGCTTCCTTCAAGGTTTCCGACTGTACTGCCGCCCCCTTAAAAAGCAAAACGGCCGGGAAACCCGACCGTTGGATGCGTGCTGACCGCGTTCGCCGTTGCTGGGACCGCCGTTGCGGCGAAGGCGCCGCGCACGTGTCTGGATGCTACGCCGAAGCCAATCGCCCCGCAAGCACTTTCGCCTGAACGGAAAACGGCCGGGTTTCCCCGGCCGTTTCCGTGTGCAGCAACTACGTCAGTTCATCAGAACTGGTAGCGGAAGCCCAGCTGCAGCGACCACTGCGAGACACCGACGTCGAAGCCGTCTGCGTCTGCGTTGGCCACGGTCGGGGTGTCCGCGCCGCGGTAGTTGTACACGTACTTACCCTGGTACATGCCCTGCAGGGTGGCCACACGGCTGTCGGCGAAGAAGCCGTAGTCGTAGATGTTGCCCCACTTCTTGTTCAGCATGTTGCCGATGTTCTGCACGTCCAGCCAGATCTCGGACTTGTGGCCCTTCATGAAGCCCGGCAGCTGCTGGCTGATGCGCAGGTCGAAGGTGTTGATCCAGCCGGTACGGAACTGGTTGGCACCCGGCGTGCTGCCGGCGTACTTGGCCAGATCCGGGTTGGCGGCCAGCCATGCGAAGAAGTTCTTCTCCATGGCCGCATCGGCGGTGAACTGGCCATTGGCTGCCAGCGTACCGAACAGCACGTCGCCCGGGCCCTTCGGCACGTAGAACAGGTCGTTGGCGCTGCGGCCGTCGCCGTTGGCATCGTTGACGAAGACGTAGCTGTACGGACGACCGCTACGGCCTTCGTACACCAGGCCGACCTTGGTTTCGTAATCGCCGAAGAACTTGTGCTTCCAGTTCAGCGACCCCGACAGGCGGTCACGGATCTGGTAGCGCGAGGTGTTCTCGATTTCGGTGTTGGCGTCGAAGGCGTACTGGTAGTTCCAACCCGAGCTGGCGGTGGAGCTGGTCAGCGAGCCGACTTCGGTCGCATCGGTGTAGGTATAGCCGATGTTCCAGGACCAGTCACTGGTATCCGACCACGGCTTGCTCAGCGACGCGGTGAACTGCGAAGTGCGGCCCTTGTCGGTGTTGGTGATCAGGTAGACGTTGTTGTAGTTGGCACGGTTGCGGCCAAAACGGGCGTCGCCCGAGGTCCAGGCGCCGTTCTTGCTGGCGCTGTAGAACATGTCACGACCATCCGGACCCTGGTACTGCACCGGACCCAGGTTCAGGTTCTGGTAGTACAGGCCGTCCTTGACCTTGGTGACCAGCAGTTCGGCCGAAGCCACGATGCCGTACCACGGGGTTTCGTGGTCGAAGGCCAGGTTGGCCTTGTAGGTCGACGGCATGCGGAAGTCATTGCCGACGAAGTTGACGTTCTGCACGGCCGAACCTGCGCCTGCCGGAACCGGCTGGCTGTCCTTGTCCGGGCTGAAGACCAGGGTCGGATCGTAAACGGTGCGGTTGTAGACGCTGGTGTTGAAACCGGTCGCCGAGTAGCTGTTGCTCAGCCACACCTGCGGGGAATCACCCTGGAACAGGCCCACGCCGCCGCGCAGCTGGGTCGGGCGCTCGGTGTCGAAGGTGTAGTTGAAACCGAAGCGCGGCTGGACCAGGAACTTGTTGTTCAGGACCTTGCTGTTGTTGTAACCGAAGAAGGTCGAGGCCGGTGCGTTGTAGGCCGGTGCCGGGCTGGTGTCCGGACGGTCAGCGCGCAGACCCAGGGTCAGGGTCAGGTTGCTGTTGACGTACCAGGTGTCCTGCACGAACAGGGCCAGGTTGCTGTACTTGTAGTCAGCGGCGATCGAACCGGCGCTGCGCTCCGGGGCGTAGTCGTAGGTGCTCCAGATACCGTTGGCGAAGTTGTTCAGGCCATAGAAGGTATAGGTGCCCCACGAGTTGGCGCCGTAGTAGTTGTAGATGTCGTTGGTGTCGTAGGAGGCACCGAACTTGACGTCGTGGTCACCCAGGGTCAGGGTGCCGGCGGCGTAGTAGTTCCACGCCTTGGTCTCGAGGATGTTGTCCTGCGAGTTGACTTCGGTACCCAGGTACAGCGAGTCACCCGACGGCGCAGCCTGGGTGCCGCCGAAGTAGATGCGGATGCTGGGCGCGTTGGTGTTGACGGCACGGATGGCCGAGTACTCGCGGTACGAAGCCTTCAGTTCGGTCGAGAAGTTGTCGGTCCAGTCGCTGAAGACCTGGGCAACGTAGCTCTCGTTGGTCTTGTTGTGCTGGTACCAGTACGAGTTCAGCGAAGCCGAGCTGGTGGTCATGCCGTTGATGCGCAGCTTGCTCTGGTCGATCTTGCTGTAGCGCACACTGGCACGGTGGTTGTCGCTGATGTTCCAGTCCAGCTTCAGCGCGTACTCTTCCATGTTCGTATCGCCATTGCTTTCCAGGCCACCGGCGTCGATGCCGTAGCCCTGGGCAATTTCCTGCGCACGGGTCACGTCAGCCAGGGTGAACTGGCCATTGGCCTTGCCCAGCGGCGTGGTCGACAGATCAGCACCCGGTGCGGCCTGTTCGAACTTTTCGTAGTTGGCGAAGAAGAACAGCTTGTCCTTGACGATCGGGCCGCCCAGGGTCATGCCGTAGGTCTTTTCCTTGGTGAAACCGTTGAAGGGCTGGCCTTCCGGGTTGTCACCGAACCAGTCGCCGTCACGGTAGGTGCCGTAGACCGAACCGTGGAATTCATTGGTACCGGACTTGGTGACCGCGTTGACGGTGGCACCGGCGGCGGCAGCGATGCTGACGTCGTAGTTGGACAGGTTGATGTCCAGTGCTTCGATGGCTTCCATGGCGACCGGCTGGCGGCGGGTCGGCATGTTGTTGCCTTCCAGGCCGAAGGTGTCGCTGGCCGATACGCCGTCGATGTTCACCGAGTTGTAGCGCGGGTTCTGGCCACCGGCCGAGATCGAGCCCGAGGCGCGATCAATGAAGGTGACGCGCGGATCCAGACGCATCAGATCCTGGATGTTGCCGCCGATGGACGGCGCAACTTCGATCTGCTGCTGGCTGAGGTTGGTGCCCGAGCCCATCTTGGTGGCGCTGAACACTTCCGAGCCGCCGCCGACAGCGGTGACCTGCACGGTGTCCAGGTTGGTCGCGCCGGCCAGGTCACCGGCCAGGGTGGCGTTGATGGTGCCGGTCTGGTTCACGCCCAGGTAGACGCCATCTTCGGTCTTGGTGCCTTCACCCGGCTTGGTGATGGTGATGGTGTACGGACCGCCCACGCGCAGGCCGCGCGCGTTGTAGCGACCGGCCGCGTCGGTGGTCGCACGCGAGACGGTGCCCGACTCACTGTGGGTGATGGTGACTTCAGCGCCGGCAACGGGCTGGCCGCTGCGGGACACGACCTGGCCGCCGACACCGGCAGAGGTGCTCTGGGCGAAGGCGGGGGCGGCGGCAAGTGCAGCCACGAGACCAAGGGTGAGCTTGGACATCCGGAGTGGGTGGGTCATTTTTCGGTAGCCTCGATGCGAGTTGGCGATGGCGGAAAAAAAGCGCATCCAAACAGCCTTGCGGGTGGCTGCTCGGAGATTTATCTGGGGTTCCCTACCGTGAACGGCAGCTGCCGCAACGGTTAACACTAGATTAACACGCTATCCGATGAATGTGACGGTTGTGCGACAAACGGCACCGGATCGCAACGCTATCGTGACGGAATCTTCATTCCGGGCTATCGCTCACTTAACGGGATACGGTATCCGCGCGGGCGTCAAGCACCTGGCCCCGCCAGGGGTGGCCGGCGGCGGACAGCAGCGCGACCGCGGCCTCGGCTGCCGTTTCCGGCCCCACCGCGCTTGCGTCCTGGTCGATCGAGTAGGCACGGGCGCGCAGCGCCGTACGCAGGGGACCGGGGTACAGCCCTGCCACCCGCACCGGGCCCTTGGCCAGTTCATCGTGCAGGCTGGCGATCAACCCGCGCAGCCCATGCTGGGCGACGCCATAGCCACCCCAGTAAGCCTGCCCCACCCGTTCGGGCGCATCCACGGCGAACACCAGGGCGGCATCCTCGCGCTGGCGCAGCAGGGGCAGGCAGGCCTGGGCCAGCCAGGCCGGTGCGGTGAGGGTGACATGCACGGCGCGGGCGAAACTGGCCGGGTCCGCCAGTTCAAACGGGGTCAGGCCGGGAAAGTGCGCGGCGCACACCAGCACCCCGTCCAGGCGGCCCAGCTCGCGGCCGATGGCCTGCGCCAGGTCGGCGTAGTCGTCAGGGCTGGCCCCTTCCAGATCCAGCGGATACAGCAGGGGTTCGGGGCCCACGGCCTGCACCTGGGCATAGACCCGGTCCAGGCGGCGCGGCTTGCGCCCCAGCAGGACCACTGTTGCACCGGCCCGGGCTGCAGCGACGGCGGCGGCACTGCCCAGCCCTCCGCCGGCGCCGGCCACCAGCACCACGCGGTCCCGCAGGGGACGGCCATCGAGCGCCGTATCGGTCGACGTCGACGGCCAGGCACTCATCCCTGGGTGGCCTCTTCGACGATGCGCTTGAGCTCGCCGGCCTCGAACAGTTCCATGATGATGTCGCAGCCGCCGATCAGCTCGCCGTTGATGAACAACTGCGGGAAGGTGGGCAGGTTGGAGAAGCGCGGCAGGTTGGCGCGGATCTCCGGCTCTTCGAGCACGTTGACCGTGCGTAGCGACACCGCGCCGGCGGCCATCAACGCCTGCACGGCACGGCTGGAGAAGCCGCACATCGGGTATTGCGGGGTGCCTTTCATGAACAGCACGAGCGGGTAACGATCCACCTCGGCCTGGATTTGCTGCATTACCGCCACACCTCACTCCTTGCTTCGCCGGACAAACCGACCGCGGTGGTCGGCTAGACTGCCCACGGTAGCCACCATTGTATGCCGATGGTACCGGCTGCCACCGCTCCCTGGCCACGAACCTGTCCATGTCCGTCGAACTGCCTGCCCTCCCCTACCTCCCCGGCTCCCTGCAGCCGCACCTGTCGGCCACCACCGTGGAGCTGCACCACGGCCGCCACCATCGCGCCTACGTGGACGCGGTGAACACCGCCATTGCCGGCACCGAATGGGAAGAGGCCACGCTGGAAGACATCGTGCGCCAGACCCAGGGCGCGCTGTTCGATGCCGCCGCCCAGGCCTGGAACCACGGCTTCTACTGGCAGTGCCTGCGCCCGCGCGGCGGCGGCGAACCGCAGGGGCGCCTAAGCGAACTGGTGAAGCGCCAGTTTGGCGATGCGCAGCGCCTGCGCGAGGAATTCAACCGCGCGGCGCTGGGCCTGTTCGGCTCGGGCTGGGCCTGGCTGGTGCAGCACCCTGGCGGGCAACTGGGCATCCAGGTCACCCGAAATGGCGGCACGCCCCTGACCGGCGACAGCACGCCACTGCTGTGCTGCGACCTGTGGGAACACGCCTACTACACCGACTACCAGAACGAGCGCGCGCGCTATCTGGACGGGTTCTGGCAGCTGGTGAACTGGGAATTCGCCGAAAGCCAGCTGCGCTGAGGCGGACCGCCAGGCATGGCCCGGCGACGCCGCACGCCGCACGCCGCACGCCTCACGCGTTTTCGTGTGCGGCCACTGCATCCATGACCCGCGCCGAATACACCAGCGCGGCGCCGGCATTGAGCGACACCGCCACCCCCAGCGCCTCGGCAATCTCTTCGCGGCTGGCGCCCTGCTTCAGCGCCGCATCCACGTGCACGGTGATGCAGCCATCGCAGCGGGTGGTGACCGCCACTGCCAACGCGATCAGTTCGCGGGTCTTGGCATCCAGGTGGTTGGTCTGCGCGCCGGCATTGGCCAGCGTCGCATAGCCCTTCAGGGTGTCGGGCGAGAGCTTGCCGATCTCGCCGATGCGGCCCTTCAGTTCCTTGCGGTAAGCGTTCCAGTCGAGCATGGCGGTGACTCCGGGGAAAGGAGCCCCACGCTACCACCGCAGGGGCTACGCCGATGCGTACACCGGCGCGCCACAATGTTGCAGCGTTGCGCCCGCCTCAGCGCTTGCGCAGCGCGTGTACCGCCGGGGCGACCTGCGCCTGGCGGTCCAGCTCCAGCCCGACCTGCTCCAGGGCATCGGCCAGGGCATCGGCCTGGTCGTCGCGCAGCGTGGCATGGCCCACCTTGCGGCCATCGCGCGGCTGCTTGCCGTAATCGTGCCAATGGCCACTGGCCTGGCCCAGCACCGGTGCCGGATCGGGCATGGCGCCCAGCCAGTTCAGCATGCAGGCATGGCCGAGCATGCGGGTACTGCCCAGCGGCAGGCCCAGCACGGCGCGCAGATGGTTCTCGAACTGCGAAGTTTCGCTGCCTTCGATGGTCCAGTGCCCGGAATTGTGCACGCGCGGCGCCATCTCGTTGGCCAGCAGTTCGCCATCGCGGCAGAACAGTTCCAGCGCGAACACGCCTACGTACTGCAGGTGTTCGGCCACGCGGCGCGCGTAGCCAATGGCAGCTTCGTGCTCGGCTGCGGACAGCACGGCCGGGGCCACGCTGGCCGACAACACGCCATCGACATGCCAGTTGCCGGTGACCGGCCAGGCCTGGAAGCTGCCATCGCGGCCACGCACGGCCACCACGCTCACTTCGCGCTGGAAGGCAACGAAGCCTTCCAGGATCAGCCCGGTGCGCTCGACCTGCGCGCCCAGCGCATCCCAAGCGGCGTCGATGTCGGCCGCGCTGCGCAGACGGAACTGGCCCTTGCCGTCGTAGCCCAGGCGGCGTGTCTTGAGGATGCACGGCAGACCGAACTCGGCGGCCTTCGCGGCCAGCTCGTCACGGCTGCGGATATCGGCAAAGGCCGGCAGCGGAATGCCCAACTGCTGGAACAGGCTCTTCTCGCTCAGCCGGTCTTGGGCCACCGCCAGCGCGGCCGGCGGCGGGTAGACCGGCACGCGGTCGGCCAGGAACTGCGCACTGTCGGCCGGCACGTTCTCGAAATCGAAGGTGACCACATCCACCTTGGCGGCGAACGCGGCCAGCGCCTGGCGGTCGTCGAAGGCGGCCACGGTGAGTGGCGCCAACGGCCCACTGCAGGCGTCGGCCGCCGGATCGAACAGTTCAAAGCGCAGGCCCAGCGGCGCACCGGCCAGGACCATCATGCGGGCGAGCTGGCCGCCGCCCAGGATGCCGACGGTCAGGTTCATTGGCGCGGGTCGTCGTGGGCCATCACGTCTTCGGTCTGGCGGGCGCGGAACGCATCCAGCGCCTGGCCGATGGCCGGCTGGTCGCTGGCCAGCATGGCCGCGGCGAACAGCGCGGCATTGGAGGCGCCCGCATTGCCGATGGCGAAGGTGGCCACCGGAATGCCGGCCGGCATCTGCACGATCGACAGCAGCGAATCCATGCCGTTCAAGGCCTTGGACTGCACCGGCACGCCCAGCACCGGCACCGCGGTCTTGGCCGCGATCATGCCCGGCAGGTGGGCAGCACCGCCGGCACCGGCGATGATCGCGCGCAGGCCGCGCGGGCCGGCTTCTTCGGCATAGCTGAACAACACGTCCGGCGTGCGGTGGGCCGAAACCACCTTCACTTCGAACGGAACACCCAGGGCTTCAAGCTTCTGGGCCGCGTGCTGCATGGTTTCCCAATCGGAGCGGGAACCCATGACGATGCCGACGAGCGGCGCGATCGGGTTGGGGGTCATTGGCCGTCACCTACCTTAAAGACGTATTCTAGCCGTCTTCCACGCAAGACGAAGAACCATGGATCGCAAGCTGCTTGACCTGCTGGTGTCGCCCGATACCCGCCAGCCCCTGTCCCTGCTGGATGGCAAGGGCCTGGAAGCCCTCAACAAGGCCATTTCCACCGGTGCGGTGAACAAGGCCGATGGCAACCCGCTGGCCCAGCCGCTGCGCGAGGCCCTGGTGACCCGTGACCGCAAGCAGGTGTTCCGGGTGGACGACGGCATTCCGGTGCTGCTGGCCGAAGAGGCCATCCCGACCGCGCAGATCGCCGACTTCCCCGCCGCATGACCGCCCTGCCGACGCCGGATGCGGCCCTCGTCGCGGCCGATGTCGCCCGCGCGTTGGCCGAGGATCTGGGCAGCGGTGACGTCACCGCCGCCCTGCTGCCGGACCAGCCGGACAGCGCCTACCTGCTGTGCAAGCAGGATGCGGTGATCTGCGGCCGGCCGTGGTTCGACGCCACCCATCGCGCGCTCGATCCGCAGGTCCGCATTGACTGGCAGGTGGACGAAGGCGCGGTGGTCAAGGCCGGCACCGTGCTGGCCCTGCTGCAGGGCCGCAGCCGCAGCCTGGTCAGCGCCGAGCGCACCTCGCTGAATTTCCTGCAGACCCTGTCCGGCACCGCCACCACCACCGCCCGCCACGTGGCGGCCGTGGCCGGCACCGGCACGCGCATCCTCGATACCCGCAAGACCCTGCCCGGCCTGCGCCTGGCGCAGAAATACGCGGTGCGCTGCGGTGGCGGCGACAACCACCGCTTCGGCCTGTACGACACGGTGATGCTGAAGGAAAACCACATCCGCGCCGCCGGCTCGCTGCCGGCCGCGGTGGCTGCCGCACGCCAGCAGTGGCCGCAGTTGCCGCTGGTGGTGGAAGTGGAAGACCTGGAACAGCTGCAGCAGGCCCTGCAGGCCGGCTGCGAGCGCATCCTGCTGGATGATTTCAGCGCCGACCTGCGGCGCGAGGCCGTGCGCATCACCGCCGGCCGCATTCCACTGGAGGTATCCGGCAGCGTGGGCCTGGTCGGCCTGCGCGCCATTGCAGAAGACGGCGTCGACTGCATTTCCATCGGCGGCCTGACCAAGCATGTGCAGGCGATCGACCTGTCACTGAAGCTGGGCCCGCCGCCGGGCTGAGAGGCGCTCGCCGGGGGGGGGGCCGGCGGGCGCAATGGCGGGCGGCGCCCCA